>JAKAXG010000328.1 GCA_021827225.1 Actinomycetes bacterium
CCGTGCCCGCTCGTCCAGGTCCAGCAGCACCCGCACGTCCACCGGGTCGTCCAGCGTGCACACCACATGGCTGCCGTGATCGAGGGCGGCGACCACCGCCCGCCGGGCGCCGCCGGGGGCCGTGACGACCGTGACGTCGGCGGCTACCGGGTCCCCGGGAGCCCCCCGGCGCACCTGGACCCGGCCCGACCAGCCGGCGACCGCCGCCGCTACCCGGGACGGGTCCCGGTGGATGACGGTCACCGTGTCGAAGGTGGAGTCAGCGACCAGGGACTGGGCCACCCGGCGGCCGACCGCGCCGAAACCCACCACGGCGGCGTGCACCGTCCCGGCTCAGCCCAGCTCTTCCGGCGGCAGTTCCCGCCAGCCGCCTCGCTGCGGTGGGGTCCCTCCGGACCCCCGCAGCCGCACGATCCCGGCGATTATGACGGTCGCGCCAAGGGCGAGCAGGGAATGGCGCAGCGCCTTCATGCCGCCGGATCATAGGCGGCCGGGAGGCGGCCGCCGCCTCGGGCGCCGCCGGGCCGGCCCGTCCCCAGCCGCGGCTGGGCAGCGGGAAGCCCGCCGGACCGCCCCCTCGGCCCGGCTCAGCCCGGAGCGACCGCCAGCTTGAACTGGTCGGTCGGGTGGCCGTCGGGTGATTGGCCGGTCCAGGTCACCTGCAGCAGTGAGAACTGCGGCCCGTTGCCGGTCTGCACCACGTCGCTCAGGGCGAGCGTCGCCGGCGCCGAGCCCTGCAGCCCGGAACCGTGCAGGTTCACCGTCCCCGACCCGGCGGCCCCCGAGGCGCCCCACGACGTCCACTTCACCCCGGTGACGGTCGTGGTGTTCACCCCGCAGACGACCAGCAGGGTCTTCGGCTCGTACGCCCCGCCTCCGCAATCGAACACCGTCGGCACCGGGCCGGACAACGACGTGGGCGGCGCGGTGACCACGGTCGGGCCCGACGACGGGCTGATGTTGTGCACCGCCGTCCTGCTCCCGCCGGACCCGCAGGCGCTCAACCCGCCCAGCGCCGCGACCAACCCGGCGGCGGCCACCAGCCAGCCCCGGCCGGTCATGCGCCCATCACCGATCCCCCGGTCGAGGCGGCCTGGGGCCGGGCGCACGCCGCGGCCCCCCGCAGGCGGGCCGACGCCCCTCCGGCCAGCGCCCCACCGGCGACCAGAGCGGCCGCCACCAGCAGCCCTCCCGGCCCGGTAGCACCGCCCGCCACCAGCGCCAGCGCCACCGCCGCCCCGGCCTGCACGCCGACCACCGCCCAGCGCACCGCCGGGCCGGCGGAATCCAGCCGGCGGTGCAGGTCCCGCAGGCGGGAAGGGGTGCCGGCCCGGGCCGTGAGCAGGACCGTCAGGCCGCGGGCCAGGCCGAAGCCGGTGCCGACCACGACGGCCGCCACCGGGGAGCCGCTGAGGACGGCGAAGAACCCCACCAGCAGGACCGACGCGGTCATCAGGTAGGTGGCCAGCCCGGTGCCGATCTGCCACCCGAACCCGGCCCCGTACACCCACGGCCGGTACCGGGCCAGCCAGCCGTCGTCGACCTGGCGGCGGATCAAAGGCAGCACGTCTCCGAACAACCCCGCATCCACTCCGGCGGCCCCGGCGGCCAGAGCCGCCCCCACCCCGGCCACGACGGCGTCATGTCCCTCCAGCCCGGCGGCGACCACGACGGCCGCGCCGGCGGCGGCCACCGCCCCCAGGGTGGCTCCCCCGACAGCCGCTCCGGTCACGAACCAGGCGACCGTGGCTCCGTAGCGGTGACCGCGGCCCCGCTCGCCGAAGGGGGTGATGGTCGACAACATCGACAGCCCGCACGGCGACCACGTCGACCGGGCGGCCGCCGCCACTCCGATCAGCAGGCCCAGGAACAGGAACAGTACGGTCACGGGGACTGCCTCCTACATGCCCTGCCCGAAGGACTGGGCGTCGCCGAAGGGGTAGATGGATCCGTCGCCGGCAACCAGCCAGTAGCCGGCGCCGGTCGGGGTGGCCGCCATGCCCACGATCGGATGGGCGACCGGCTTGCCGCCCAGCGATCCGTGGAACGGGGCGTCGCCGAAGGCGAAGATCCCCCCGTCGGACGCCACCAGCCAGTAGCCCTTGCCGTCAGGGCTGGCGGCCATGCCCACGATCGGTGCGGCCAGGGTCAACGACCCGAGCGAGCCGTGGAACACGGCGTCGCCGAAGGCGAAGATCCCGCCATCGGCGGCCACCAGCCAGTAGCCGTTGTTGTCGGGGGTGGCCGCCATGCCGACCACCGGCCGGTCGAGCGCCATCCCGCCGGTGGACCCGAAGAACGGGGCGGAGTAGTCGAAGACACCGCCGTCGGAGGCGACCATCCGGTAGCCGCCGGTCTGGTCGTCGGGGGCCATGCCGACGACCGGCCTGGCCAGGGCGATGCTGCCGGCGGATCCGTCGAATCCGGCGTCGCCGAAGGCGAAGATCCCCCCGTCGGCGGCCACCAGCCAGTAGCCCTGGCCGGTCCTGGTGCCAGCCACGCCGACGATGGGCTTCGCCAGCTTGGTGCCGTAGAGCGATCCGTGAAACGGGGCGTCGCCGTAGGCGTAGACGCCGCCGTAGTTGTCGGCCAGCCAGTACCCCTTGCCGTCGGGGGTGGCCGCCATACCCACCACCGCCTGGACCGGGGGCGGCGGGGGGTTCTGGGTGGGACCGTTCTGGCAGGGGGCGTAGTGGTTGGCCGTGTTGTCGTCGACCGCGACCACCGTGGTGCAGGTGGAGTCGAGCACCCAGGGCGGGGTGCAGGAGACGACCCGGCAGGCGATGCGCCCGGAGCAGCTGATCTCCATGTGGCACTGGCCGTAGCGGAACTCGGTGCATCCGACGTGGCGGTTGGCGCAGGTGCCCAGGGCGCACTCGCAGGTCAGGTCGTCACAGGTGGGGCAGAAGTTCCCGCCCCCGCAGCCGCACCCCTGGCACTCCCCCATGCAGTCGATGAAGTAGCGGGCCCCGGCGCAGTACTGCGACCCGTCCGCCTTCCACCATCCGCCGGCGAAGGTGCCGGGCGGGCAGGCGTTGACCCCGTTGTTGATGGTGCAGCAGAACTGGGTGTAGCCGTCGCAGCACATAGAGGAGCATCCGCAGTTGGTGCCCGGTACGCACTCGCATATGAACCCGTAGGCGGTGCCGGGCTTGAGCAGCAGGTCCACGGGAGCGACGGTGAGGGCGGTGGCGGTGACCGTCGCCTTGGCGAGGAAGCCCCGGCGGGAGGTACGCGACAGCAGGAAGTCGCCTATCCCCTGGGTGAGGCTCATGCGACCTCCTTGGTGAGGGGGTTGGTCCAGACCAGGTACGCCAGCCCGGCGATGACCGCGCTGGCCAGGATGAGAGGCACACCGGCCCAGGGCTGATGGACGAACAGCCGGCTCAGGCGGCCGGGGGCGTCCAGGGCCCACCAGGCGGCCGCCACCGCAGCCCCGGCGTTCAGGGCGGCGTGCGGGTAACCGGGTTTCGAGTCGGGGCGGCCGAAGCAACCGCAGCTGGACAGCGGCCATCCCCGATCGAGGGCAACCAGCACGAACAGGGCGAACGCGCTGTAGGTCGCCGCGACCAGCGCCCCGGTGACCGGCCCCGGCAGGGCGATCGCCAACACGCCGATGGCCGTCTCGACCCCGGCCCCCGCCCTGACCGCGTTCCGCCCCACCCTCCGCCCGGCCAGGTGCAGGCCGGTCATCTGCAGGGC
Organism: Actinomycetes bacterium; assembly: GCA_021827225.1. The sequence continues at coordinate 3,703 of JAKAXG010000328.1, forward strand.
CCGGGCGGTGTAGTCGGGGCGCCACAGCTTGGCCACGCCGGCCGCGGCCAGGACGGCGCTGGCCGCCAGGAACGGCGCCGTCGCCGCCGGGGCTGTCACTGGCCCGGACCCACGTGGAACGACGCGATCACCTGGTTGGCCCGGCCGGTGAGCGGGACCCGGTTCGACATGGACCCGATCACCGAGTACAGGCAGAAGGCCCGCCCGTTGACCGTGAAGAAGCGCTGCACCCCGGCCTGTCCGAGGATGGTGCGCTGCAGCTGCCGGGGCCGGTACGAGTCCGGCGTCAGCCCGGGAACCGCGGTGAGGGTCTGGAACAGGGCGCTGCCCGCCGCTTCCGGCCCGAACTCCAGGAAGCTCACGAACACATCCTGGGGGCCGAGCTGCTCCACCAGGCCACCCCCGTAGTCCCCCCGGTTGGCGGGCAGGGGGACCGTGGCCGCGTGCACCACCGGGTATGAGGTCGCGCCTGCGGTGGCCGCCCGGCGGTAGATCGTCGCCTCCCATCCCGAGGGGGCGGCGATGGTGAGGCCGGCGGAGTGCAGCTGCCGGGCCGTCATCCCCGGCCGCCGTCGCTGATCGAGGTCGGGTGCAGGCGGGGATCACCCGGCTCGATGCCGGCGGCTTTCAGTTGGCGGTCCACATCCGAGTCCCGGAGCTGGTCGGCGCGCGACCTTTCGTGCAGCCCCTTGCGGACCGGGGCCGGCGCGGTGGTGCCGTCGGCCACCGCGTTGGCCACGAGGGACCGCACCTCCTCCCAGCCGGCGGCGACCCCCTCTCCCACCACCCGGGAGGCCGGGCCGGAGACATAGACGAAGTAGGGGGCGTAGGGGATGTCGTAGTGCTCCCACACCTCCGTCGACATCACCACCGGGGTCGAGCCGGCCAGGCCGGCAATGGCCCCGGGGGATTCCGCTTCGGCGCCCCGCGTGACGGCCACCAGGCGGGCCCCGCCGGGGACGTCGAGCATCCCGCTGCGGAAGGCGTCCCAGAAGGCCCGGCAGGTGGCGCAGCCCGACGTCAGGAAGGCGATGAGGGTGTCGTGGGAGACCCCGCCGACGGCCAGGCTGACCGCGTCCCCGGCGGGCGTGACCCCGGTCAGGTCCATGACGTCGCCGGCGTCGGGACGAGCGGGGGTCGGTCTGACACCGGGGGCCGCCACGGCCACCGGTGCGGCGGGACGGCCGGCCGGGGCGGAGGGATCCATGTCCACTCCCAGCTGGTGTAGGGCCCGCAGGACATCGGCGTGTCCCCGCAGGAGCCCGGCCACGAGCACTCCCAGTAGCGCCACGGCCACTGTCAGGGCGACCACCAGCGCCGTCAACTGTCCCACCGCCACTGCACCATCGGAACATTGTTAGCGCACCGGAGCGGCGGCCGTGGACGCCCGGCGGTTATCTACTCGTTCACCCAGGTCCGCAGCTTCTCGGTGGTCTTGGCGAGCAGCCGGGAGATCTGCATCTGGCTGACCCCGACCTCCTCGGCCACCTGGCGCTGGGTCCATCCGTCGAAGAACAACCGCTTCAGGATGAGCCGCTCCCGGGGCGCCAGCCGGGGCAGGAGCGACACCAGCTGCTGGCGTTCGAGGCTCAGCTCGAAGCCGCCGTCGACCACCGGCACGTCGCGGCTGGACTCGCCCTCGAACACCCCGACGTCGAGGGACTCGGGCCAGTAGTTGTCACCTGCCTCCATGGCCTCGAGCACGGCCTCGTCGGTGGTACCCAGGCGGCCGGCGATCTGCTGGATGGTCGGCGAGCAGGCCAGTTCCTGGGTGAGGGCCTCCCGGGCCTCCTTGACGGCCAGGTAGCTCTCCTGGACCGACCGGGGCACCCGCATCATCCAGGTCTTGTCCCGGAAGTGGCGCTTGATCTCCCCGAGGATGCTGGCGGTGGCGTAGGTCGAGAACGACGTCTCCCGGCCCGGGTCGAAGCGGCGGGCCGCCTTGAGCAGCGCCAGCATGGCCACCTGCTCGAGGTCCTCCTTCGATTCCCCGTGGTGGGAGAACCGGCGGGCC
>JAKAXG010000329.1 GCA_021827225.1 Actinomycetes bacterium
GACTGCCGCACCTGTGCCCGTACAACGTCAACTCCATCATGAACCCGATCCTGGTCATGTGCATGGGGCTCGGCTACCTCTTCAACCTGTACCGCGGGCGTCCGGTGGTCAGGGAGGGCGGCGTCGCCATCCTGTCGCACCCCACGCCGTGGGCCTTCCATCCGGTCCACCACCCCTCCTACATCGACTTCTTCGAGGAGGTCCTGGCCGACACCACCGACCCGGTGGAGATCGAGAAGAACTACGAGGAGCGCTTCGCCACCGACGAGTGGTACCGGCACCTGTACAGGACCAGCCACGCCTACCACGGTGTCCACCCCTTCTACATGTGGTACTGGGGATCGCACGCCCTGGAGCACCTGGGCCGGGTGATAATCGTGGGCGGCGATCCCCGGGCGGTGCGCCGCATGGGCTTCTCGCCGGCCAGCACCCTCAACGACGCCCTGGAGATGGCGAGCGACGTGGTGGGCCGCGACGCCACCATCACCCACCTGCACTGCCCGCCGATCATGATCGCCGACGTCCACTGACCATGCCCGAACCGGCCCGTTTCCGCCAGCCGGCCCTACCGGGCGGCGTCACCCCGCGCCGGCGCCTACCGGTGTCCCCCGACGCCGTGCAGGCGGTGGTGGCGGGAGTCCGGCGTCATCTCCGGGCGCCGGACACCTTCCCGCTGTCCCCGCCGAAGTGGCCCGGGACCCTGGAGCGGCCGCCGGTGGAGAGGACTCTCGGCGTGGACTACGACACCGACTGGGCCCGGGAGCCGGCCGCCAGACTGGGGCGGGCCGTGGTCCAGGATCTGCTGTCGGCGCCGGTGGTCCGGGCCCTGGCCACCCCCGAGGTCCGGGGGCTCGACCGGATCGCCCATCTGGACGAGCCGGTCATCTTCGCCGCCAACCACGCCAGCCACCTGGATGCCCCGCTGCTGGTATCGGTCATACCGCAGCGGTGGCGCCGGGACCTGTTCGTGGCCGGTGCCGCGGACTACTTCTTCGATACCCGGTTCAAGGCCGCGGCGTTCGCCTTCCTGCTGAACGCCGTGCCGATCGAGCGCCAGAAGGTGTCGAGGGCTTCGGCGCAGCGGGTATCGGAGCTCCTCGCCGACGGGTGGAGCATGCTGATCTTCCCCGAGGGGGGGCGCAGCCCGGACGGCTGGGCCCAGCCCCACCGGGCCGGAGCGGCGTGGATGGCGGCCCGCACCGGGCGACCCATAGTCCCGGTGCACGTCGAGGGCACGGGCCGGATCCTGCCCAAGGGAGCCCGCCAGATCCGTCCCGGCCGGACCTCGGTCACCTTCGGCCGCCCGCTCCGGCCCGCCCCCGGCGACGACCCGCGGGCCCTGGCTACCCGCCTGGAGCGGGACATCGCGGCGCTGGCCGACGAGCTGGGTGCCGACTGGTACACCGCCCGCCGGAGGGCGGCCGCCGGTACCACTCCCCCGCTCACCGGTCCCGACGCCGCCGAGTGGCGGCGGGCCTGGGCCCTCGGTGAGCGGTCCGGATCGGCCCGCCGGAAGCGCCGGTCCGGTCGCTGGCCCCGCTGAGCCAGCCCGGCCTCAGCCGCCCCCGAGAACGGCTCGTTCAGTCTTGAACGCTGTCACCAGGTCGGAGGACAGCGGCCGGTTCGGGCCGAGCGCGTCCTCCATCGCGTACCACCAGAAGTAGCCCCCCACGTAGTAGGGCAGGCCGGGGTCGACGGAGTAGGCCCAGGCCATGACCTGGCGGCCCTCGGCCACCGTCGCCGGCGTCACCGGTTCCGGCAGGCCGACCTCTCCGAATCCCAGGGAGGCCGAGGGGTAGAGGGCGTGGAGGGCCAGCATCTCGGCCCGAACCTGGGAGTTGCCCGGCTCCACCCCCCCGCACTGGCTGGGGTAGTACGAGAGGAAGACATAGTCGAGGTGGTCGCGTACCGCGGCCGGGACGTACTGCGAGCTGAACTGCTCGGGGGTGGCCTCGGCTGGGCCGTCACCGCAGTGGTCGGGACCGAACTGGTTGGCGTAGAGCGTGAGGGCGGTGCGCCCACCGGCCGCCGAGACCTGGTCGTAGGCGGCGACCAGGCGGGACGCCACAGCCTGGTAGGGCCCGAGCCAGTTGCCGTTGACCTCGTTGCCCACCTCCCAGATCCCGACGTAGGGCCCGAGCACCGCCATGTACTGCTGCGTCCGGGAGGCCATGGCGTCCACTGGCACCTGCTTCTCCTCCGACGAGTCGAGCAGTTCGCCCATCACCGTGGCGGAGCCGGCCAGCCGGCGCACCGCCGGCAGGTACCTGGCGGGGCTGCTGCCGGCGTCGAACACCACGCGCACGGTGGGTTGCACCGGCAGCGCCCTCAGCGCGGCGAGGGTGCCTGACAGGCCGGTGGTGTCATCGATGGTGACGCCGTAGAGGACGGCCGGGCCCTTGCCGGCGGCGGTCTGCGGGGCCGCCGGCGGTGCGGCTGACGCCGGCGGCGTTGTCGCCGGTGCAGTGGGGGGAGACGCCGTCCCCCGGGACCGGCCGCACCCGGCCAGCGCAGCGAGCGCGGCGACGCCGAGCGCCACGTAGCGCATCGCGGTCCGCAGCGCCGGCCTGCCGGCCGTCAAGCCCCCGGCGCTATGGCTGTGGTCGGGCGCCCGGTGAACTCGTCGGGCCTGGGCCCGGCGCCGAAGTACCAGCGGAGGGCCTCGATCGTCCGGGCGGCGGCCCGGCCGTCACCGTAGGGGTTGACGGCCCGGGCCATGCGCCCGTAGGCGTCGGGATCGTCGAGCAGTTCCCGGGCCCGGGCCACGATGGTCGCCTCGTCCGTACCCACCACCGCCACCGTCCCGGCTTCGACGGCTTCGGGCCGCTCGGTGGTGTCACGGAGCACCAGGACCGGTTTGCCCCGGCTGGGTGCCTCCTCCTGTATTCCCCCGGAGTCGGTGAGGATCAGGTCCGCCCGGTCGATCAGCCGGGCGAAGGACCCGTAGGCCAGGGGCTCACAGACGACCACGTTGTCCAGGCCCTCCACCGCCGGCAGGATCGATTCCCGCACCACCGGGTTCCGGTGGATCGGGATCACCAGCAGCAGCCCTGGGTCGGCGGCCAGGCGGGCCAGGGCCCTACCGATGCCGTCCATCGCCGGGCCCCAGGACTCGCGGCGGTGGACCGTCACGAGCACGATACGGCGGCGCTCCTCGTCCAGCCTCTCCAGGGCCGGCTCCCCGTAGCCGACCTTGAGGCTGACGGCGTGGTCCAGGGCGTCGATGACGGTGTTGCCGGTGCAGATGACAGTCGAGGGGTCTATTCCCTCCCGGAGCAGGTTGGCCACGTTGGAGGGGGTGGGAGCCAGGTGCAGGGAGGTGAGCTGCGTGGTCAGCCGCCGGTTGATCTCCTCCGGGAAGGGGGATCGGGGGTTGCCGGTGCGCAGACCCGCCTCGATGTGGCCCACCGGGACCCCGCGGTAGAAGGCGGCCAGCGCCCCGGAGAAGGTGGTGGAGGTGTCACCCTGCACCAGGACCATGTCCGGGCTCGAATCGGCGATCACCTGATCGAGGCCGCCGAGCGCCCGCACCGTCACCCCGGCCAGGGTCTGGCGGTCCCGCTGGATGTCCAGGTCCACATCCGGGACTATGCCGAACAGGTCCATGACCTGGTCCAGCATCTCGCGGTGCTGGGCGGTGACGGCCACGATCGGCTCGAAGAGGGGATCCGCCGCGAGTCCCAGGACGACGGGGGCGAACTTGATGGCCTCGGGCCGGGTGCCGAAGACCGTCATGATCTTCCGCCGGCCGGCGCCAGGTCCGCCGTTCAGCGGCCGGGGGTGATCTTCGGGGGGCTCAAAGCTGCTCATGGCAGCCAGCGTATATGTCCGTGTTTGACCCTATATCCCAATGTTTCACAACTTTCACAACGCATTTCCTTCCTGTCACAACAGGGAAACAAGAGACCCTAAAGACAGAGGGCTCCACGGCCGATAGCTGTTACTTTTCGCTCCGTCAGCAGGTGAGAGGCGTCTTAGAGCGGATTGCCGGGAGAGACGCCTTTCGCCGGTAACAGAAAGAGAACACTGTGTACCAGACAGGGATAGCTACTGGAATCGGCGCGGCCGCGGGCGTGGGTGCCCTGGGAACCGCCCTTCCGAACACCCCCGTTCTTGACGGTGCCCACCAGGTGCTGGCCTTCACCGGCTTCGCCTTCGGGGCCTACATCCTCGTCGCCGCTGTGCTGATCCTGAGCGGTCTGATCCTCCGCAAGGCTTCGGCGCACCGTTCGGCCAGCTGACTAGTCATCACCTCCGAGAAAGATAACTAGTAATGACGAGAATGCAGCCCCTGGTCGATATCGAACTTTTGGTAACTATCGGCGGACTGCTTTATGTCGTTTACCTGTTCGTCCTTTCTCGGCGTCCCCGTGCGGAGAGACTGCCTGCACCGGACGATCTGTTCTTCGTCTTCATGGTTCCGTGCCTTAACGAGGAAATGGTCATCGGGGCCAGCCTGGAGCGCCTTCTGGCCATCCCCTATCCCGGGTGCGCGGTGATGGTCATCGACGACGGCTCGGACGACCGCACCGCGGAAATCGTCAGCTCGTATGACCCTGACCGGGTGTGGCTGTTTCAGCGGGTCGCTCCCGAGGCCCGCCAGGGCAAGGGCCGGGCCCTGAACGCCGCCTACAACCACCTGCTCACGTCGGATCTGCTGGCCGGGCGTGATCCCGCCTCCGTGGTGGTCGTCATCGTGGACGCCGACGGCCGGATCGACCCCAGCGCCGTGTACGAGGTGGCGCCGTTCTTCGCCGACCCCAAGGTGGGGGCGGCCCAGATAGGCGTGCGCATGTACAACGCCCGGGAGTCCCTGCTGGCGCGTATGCAGGACGCCGAGTTCACGATCTTCACCGAGATCTACCAGCGGGCCCGGGTGAGGGTCGGCAGCACCGGGCTCGGTGGCAACGGGCAGTTCAACCGGCTGTCGGCGCTGATGAGCCTGGGCTCGGAACCATGGACGGACTGCCTCACCGAGGATCTGGACATGGGCCTGCGGCTGCTGGCAGGGGGATGGACCAATCTGTTCGTCCCCACCGCCGATGTCGCCCAGCAGGCCGTCACCAGCCCCCGCCGGCTGGTCCGCCAGCGGGCCCGCTGGTTCCAGGGCCACCTGCAGTGCTGGAAGCGCATCGGGATGATGCTCCGCTCGGACCTCCCCCTCCGGGCCACCGTTGACGTGTTCTACCACCTCACCTCCCCGTTCCTGGTGCTGGCCATGAGCCTTCCCATGCTCGCCTATGTGGTGGCGCTGGGCTGGCTGGGCATCCAGGGCCAGCTGGGCCAGGTCCTGTTGGCGCACCATGGGCTACTGCTGGTGGTGGGCTACCTCGTCGCCTTCGGGTCCACCCCGCTGTTCGCCTTCACCTACTGGTTGAAGAACCCGGAGATCCCCTTCTACCGGTGCTTCGCCTACGCCCACGCCTACTCTCTCTATGCCTACCTGTGGATCCCGGCCGGCTGGATGGCCACCTGGCGGATCCTGACCCGCAAGCGGGGCTGGACCAAGACCGCCCGCACCGCGGACCCGGCGGGCGGCCAGCCGGTGCTGGACCTGGCGGCCCTTCAGCCCACCGTCGAAGAATCGCCCCGGGTGCCGGCGTGAGCGGCGCCCGCAGCCGGGACGGCGCCGTTCCGGGACGGGGTCCGGCCCGACGCCCTGGCGGCCCCGCCCGCCTTGGTGACCTTCGTGGCTCTTCTGAGAT
>JAKAXG010000330.1 GCA_021827225.1 Actinomycetes bacterium
AGTGCCACGGGCCGCCTCCTCAGCGCCGGGCCAGGCGCCGCTCCCCCGCGGTGCCCGGCTGGTATTCGAGACCGTAGTGCTGGAACAGTCCCGGCTCGTCGGCGGCGGCCAGCTCCCCGTCGGTATCTATAGCCGGGGCGTCCTTGACCAGCTTCTTCGGGTAGGCCACCTTCAAATACGACGGGGCGACGCGGGCGCCGTCGAGGGGGACGAAGGTGAGCCGGCGCCGGCCCATCATCCCGACCCGGACGGAGGCGAAGCAGGGCTGGTCGGTCGCCGTGTCGACGTATATCCCCTCCACTTCGCCGATGCGGTGGCCCTCGGGGTCGACGACATCGTGCTGCCTCCAGTCCCGAATGTTCTCGGCCTCGAACATCCATCACCTCGCTTCGTCTCCCCAAGTTCCTACCCCCGGGCCGAGGCGGTCACCCGGGACCGGGCGCCGACGGGCCGAACGTCCCTATCCTGCGGCCGGAACCGGGCGCGACGCTTCGGAGGACCGTCAGCCCCCGTGGAGGTGACCATGCAGGCGAAGGTGGGAGACCGGATCGTTATCAGGGGCCACCATGTCGGCGAGCCCGACCGGGACTGCGAGATCCTCGAGGTGCGGGGCCGGGAGGGCGAGCCGCCCTACCTCGTGCGCTGGGGCGACAGCGGCCACGAGGGCCTGTTCTTCCCCGGGCCCGACGCATCCATCCAGCACTTCGAGCACCACTGAGGGCCTCTCCGGGTCCGGCCCTCCTGCCGGAGCGGACCTTCGAGGCCCTGATAGTCGACGCCGGGGCCCTCGACGACCCTGACCCGGCCGTCACCGCCCGGCTGCGCTCCGAGCTGGACGCCCTGGCCGCGACCGGGGCGCAGGTGATCGAGACGGCCCCGGACTCCCCGGTGGATGTCGGGCGGGCCATCCGCGCCCTCGACGAGCTCGGGATCACCGGGGAGCTGGTCCTGGTGATCGGGGTGTGCGAGCGCTGGCCGGCCCTACCAGGGAGGGTGGCGGTCGTATGCGTCGGGCCGGCGGTCCACTCCCCGCCGGCCGGGGTGGTCCACGCCGGGCAGCCGGCCTCCCTCGGGGACGTCCTCGAGCTCCAGTCAGCCCGGCGCCGGGCCCACAGGGTCCCCCACGTCGACCCCGACCCCCGCTGGACGGTCCCCCTGCCGGCCGACCCGGCGGAGCGCCACCTGGCCGAGTCACTCGGGTCGCTGGCCAACGGCCGGGCCGGGTCCCGGGCCGCCCTGGAGGAGAACGACCCGGGCGGGGCCCCGCTGCTGCTGATCGCGGGGGTCTACGACCGGGAGGACCGCCTCCTGCCGGGGCCGGTATGGACGGCCGTGGACCTGCCCGTCGGAGCCGGCGCCCCGGTCCGGATCCTGGACCTGCGCAGCGGCCTGCTGGCCCGCCAGCCGGCCCCCGGCACCCCTGTCCGTTCCCTCCGGCTGGTGTCGGCAACCGAGCCGCACTGCCTGGCCATGCGCTGCGAGGTGGCCGGGGAGTGGGCCGGCCCCGCTACGGCGCTACGGATCCCGCCGGTGACGCCGGCCGCGACGTTCAGCGCCGAGCGCCGGGCCGGTGTGGAGGTGGCTGTCACAGGCGATCAGGCCGGGGCCACGATCGCGGTGGCGGCGCAGGACAGTGTCTCGGGGAACGGCGGATGGTCCACCCTCGAGCGGCTGGCGGCCTGGGCCTCCTCCGGTCCCGATGACCCCTCGCCTGCGGAGGTGGCCCGCGAGCACCTCGAAGCGCTCCACAAGAGCGGCTTCGACGCCCTGCTCGGTGCCCACCGCCGGGCGTGGGCGCAGATGTGGAGGCACGCCGAGGTCTCCATCGAAGGGCCTCCCGCCGACGAGATGGCCGCCCGCTTCGCGGTGTTCCACCTGCTCGGAGCGGCTTCCGGCTCCGGCGAGAGCGCGGTCGGGCCGCGCGGCCTGACCGGCGGGGCGTACGCCGGCCACGTGTTCTGGGACGCCGACGTCTTCGTCCTGCCGGCCCTGGCCGCCATCCATCCGGCGGCCGCCCGCTCCATGCTCGAGTACCGGGTCCGGCGCCTCCCGGCGGCCCGCCGGGCGGCCCGATCCGGCGGTCTGGACGGGGCCCGCTTCCCGTGGGAGAGCGCCCGGGACGGGACCGACGTCACCCCCGACTGGGTCCGGGCGCCCGGCGGGGAGGCCGTCCCGATCGCCACCGGACGCAACGAGTTGCACATCGTGGCCGATGTGGCCTGGGCCGCCTGCCGGTACGCCGACTGGTCGGGAGACCGGGCTTTCGTTGCCGACGGCCCGGGCCGGGACCTGATCCTGGACACCGCCCGTTTCTGGGCCGCCCGGATCCGCACCGACCGCTCCGGCCGGGCCCACATCTACGGGGTGATGGGCCCCGACGAGTACCACGAGACGGTCGACGACAACGCCTTCACCAACGTCATGGCCAGGTGGAACCTGCGGACCGCGGCCGGGCTCCTGGCCGGGCAAGGGCCCGGCGGCGCCGCGGAGGCTGCCCGGTGGCGGTCCCTCGCCGGGGCGCTGGTGGACGGCTGGGACCCCCGCCTGCGCACCTTCGAGCAGTTCGCCGGGTACCACGGCCTGGAGCGGCTGATGGTGGCGGACGTGGCCCGGCCACCGGTCGCCATCGACATGGTGCTGGGCCACGACCGGGTCGCCGGCTCGCAGCTGATCAAGCAGGCCGATGTGGTCATGCTCCACCACATGCTCGAAGAGGAGGTGCCGGAAGGATCCCTGCTGCCGTCACTGGACTTCTACCTCCCCCGCACCGCCCACGGCAGCTCCCTCTCCCCGGCCATCCACGCCTCGCTACTGGCCCGGGCCGGGCGGACTGCGGAGGCGCTGGCCATGTTCCGCCTGGCGTCCAGGCTGGACCTGGACGACATCACCGGCACCTCCGGCGCGGGGCTGCACCTGGCCACCATGGGCGGGCTGTGGCAGGCCCTGGCCTACGGGTTCCTGGGGATGCGCGTGGCGGGAGGGACCCTGACGGTGGCCCCCCACCTGCCCGCCGAGTGGTCGGCGCTCGCCATGCGGTTCGACCTGGCCGGGGCGGCCCTGGAGGTGCGGGCCGGCCGGGGCGGGGTCCGGGTCGCCTGCGACCGGCCGGTGCGGGTCCGGGTCGGGGCGGGAGCGCCCCGGGTGGTAGGACCGCCAGGAGCCCGCTTCCCCGCGATTTGACCTGAGCGGTTCCGTTCAGGACGAACGGCACTGTTCCACGGACCGGTGGTCGGCCACGCTGCTCCGGAGCCCTGAAAGCGAGGAACAAAATGGCCCTCCTGACGTCCCCGGCGAGAGGTCTGCCACCCCGCCGAGCGTTGCGGATAGCCGTCATCGCGCCCCCCTACTTCCCTGTACCTCCGGCCGGATACGGGGGCATAGAGCGGGTCGTGGCGGCCCTGGTGGAAGGACTGAGCGAACTCGGCCACGACGTCACCATGGTGGCGGCGGCCGGCTCGGCGGGGCCGGCGACCCTGATCAGCCCGCTGGACGCGCCACCCGTGCTGGGCGATCCCTCAGCGGCCGCCGACGAGCAGTCCCACGCGCTGTGGGCCTACCGGCGCGCCGCCGAGTTCGATCTCATCCACGACCATTCGAACATGGGGGCGGCCATCGGGGCCATGGTGGCGGGCGCCACGCCGGTGGTCCACACCCTCCACGGCCCGTGGACCGTCCAGACCCGCCGCCTCTTCGGCCTCCTCGACGACCGGCTCTCGCTGGTCGCGATCAGCCACGCCCAGCGGGCCGCCAATCCCGGGGTGCGTTACGCCGGGGTCGTCCACAACGGCGTCGACATGGACCAGCACCCGTTGCGGACCCGGAAGGAGGACTTCCTGATCTTCGTCGGCCGCACCAGCCCGGAGAAACGGCCGGATTTGGCGATCGACGTGGCCCGCCGGGCCGGGCTGCCGCTCAAGATGGTCGTCAAACGCCGGGAGCCGGTCGAGATCCGTTACTGGCATGACGCGGTGGCCCCGCTGCTGGGATCGGACGTCGAGGTGCTCGATGAGCCCCCCCACGATGTGAAGGTGGACCTGATGGGCCGGGCACTGGCCATGCTCTTCCCGATCGCCTGGCCGGAGCCGTTCGGGCTGGTGATGACCGAGGCCATGGCGTGCGGCACCCCGGTGATCGCCCGGCCCCTCGGCGCCGCCCCCGAGGTGATCCTCGACGGTATCACGGGCTTCCTCTGCACCTCGGAGAGCCAGATGGTGGCGGCCGTAGGGGCGGCCGCCACCATCGACCCCCGGGCGTGCCGGCGCCATGTTCGGGACCGCTTCTCGACCGACTCGATGGTGCGCGGCTACGAGCGGGTCTACGCCGCGGCGGCGGCCCCCTCCGGCCGCCCCCGGTCGGTGCCGGCCGGGGGCTGAATCGGGCCCTCACCCGGCGGTAGCCGGGGGCGGTCGTGCCGGCAGAAGCAGGACGGGGATGGGGCTGCGGCTCAGCACCTCCAGTACCGTCTGGGAGCGCCCGGCGGCTCCCGACTGCATCCAGCTCAGGATGATCAGGTCCACCCCCTGCTCCTGGCTGCACCCGATCACCTGGGAGGCCACGTGCCCGGAGCGCATCTCCAGCCGGTCAGCTCCCGGGAGGTGACGTTCGTGGAAGGCCCCGGCGATCATGAGCATGTCGCGCACCGGCCGGTCCAGCATGGCCGGGGTGCGTTCGGGGGTGAGCACGTGCAGACCTACCAGATCGACCCGCCCCGACAGCCGTGGCAGCCACCCCTCGAGGGGCCATGAAGTCTGATGCGTTCCCTCCACCGGGACCAGGGCCGATTTCAGCGGGCGGGGGTTGAACGCTTCAGGCGGCACGACCAGCACCGGCCGGGGGCAGGCCTGGATGACGTGGCGGGTGATCGACCCGACCGGCCGGCGGCCCCCTGCAGTGGACCGGGCGCCCATGACCGCGACCCTCACCCAGGGTTCCCCCAGTTCCCGCACCAGCACGTCCGCGACCGGCCCGTCGACCACCCGGAGGGGCACTTCCCGGCGGGCGGCCAGGTCCGCCAGGGTCGTATCCGGCCGGCCGGGGGCCCTGACGTGCAGGGCCCGGACCCCGGTCCCGAGCAGCTCGTCCAGCCGGAGGGCCGCCTCCAGGACCGGGCGGGCGGAGGCGGTGGCATCGAGGCAGGCGACGACCGCCGCCGACGGTGCGGGAACGCGGGGATCGGACGTGCCTTTCAGAGTGGCGGCACCACCGGTCCTTGACCAGTGGACCATGGTCCCATCTGCACCTGTTCCGGCCGAAGAGGTCCTCACCTGCCGGGGCGCCTGGCCACGAAGAGTGGGGAGGACTTTTTCCTCTGGGGGCGGGGCCCGGCGCCCTTGACAATCGGCGCATGTGGACCGACGAACGGGGCTCGGAGGTGCTCGACCGGCCGGAGTGCCGAAGGCTCCTGGCGGTGGGTGCCAAAGAGCGCCTGCACGGTCATCTGGCTGTGGCCGACGGCAGCGTCCCGTTCGTGCTGCCGCTCGACTACTCGATGCACGACTCGGACATCATCATCCAGATCGGTGAGGGGCTGTTCTCGGGCGTGGTGGACCGCCTGGTCGCGTTCCAGGTGGACGGCCGGCTGGGCCATCAGGGGCTGCAGGGCGTGGAGGATGTCTGCGACTGGAGCGTCCTGGCGCAGGGCCTGGCGACCGAGGTGGATTCCGGGTCGATCGGGCATGACGGCCCCCGGCCCCGGGT
>JAKAXG010000331.1 GCA_021827225.1 Actinomycetes bacterium
GTTCGGCTTCGGCGACGCCGACCCCGAGGTGCTGGCCACGGTGACGTCCGGTAAGCCCAACCGGGCGTTCATCGCCGCCGAAGGGGCCCAGCCGGCCAAGGTCATCCCCGAGCTGCTCGCCGGGCTGATCCAGTCCATAGTCAGCTCGTCGGCCAGCGTCTACGAGGGCGAGGCGCAGCTCATGCCTCCGGACGTGCCCAGCATGACCGCCATCCCGGTGGACCATCTCGACTAGACCCGCCGCCGTGCTCCCCCCTGGCGACGACATCCCCGACTTCGGCCGGCCCTCAGCCGCAGCGGCGGCGGAACCCCGACTGGCGTCCTGCGGCGACGACACCGTGGCCGCGTGGCGGGCCGAGGCGGCCAGCACCTCCTGGTGCACCCTGCGGGCCGCCTCGGTGGTCGGCGTTCGGCACCGTCTGGCCGGATCGGGCAGCGACGACGCCTTCGCCTGGGCCCACGACGAGCGGCGGCTGGCCGTGGCAGTGGCGGACGGGCTGGGCTCCGTCGAGGGGTCGGTCGGGGCGTCGCACCGGGCCACATCGGCGGCGGTGACCGCCGCCCTGGAGTCACCCGGCGACGACCCGGCCGAGGCGGCCCGGGCCGCGGTGGTGGCCGCCAACCGGGCCGCCCGGGGCGGCGGCGCCACCACCCTGGTGGTGGCGGTCACCGGCTGCAGCGGCGAGACCGTGGTGGCCAGGGTGGGGGACAGCACCGCGTTCACCGTCAAGTCGGGGGGATCCTGGGCGGAGCTGTTCGGTCCGCCGGACCCGGAGCGGGCCGGTACGTCCACCGCCGCCCTGCCCGCCGAGGAACCGGCCGTCGAGGTGGTCGCCACAGGCCTGTGGGACGGCACGGTGCTGGCCATGGCCACCGACGGTGTGGCCGACCCCTGGCGGGACGGTCCCACCACCGTCGCACCGTCGCTGGCCTCGGTGCTCCTGTCGGAACCGTCCGCGCTGGAGCTGCTGCGGGCCGCGGACTTCTCCCGCCACGGCTGCCACGACGACCGGACCGTGGTGTGCCTGTGGTCCCGCCCCGACATGGCCCCGGAATGACACGGCGAGTGGTGGCCGGGGTCCCGGGACCCCGGGCGCCGGGCGTGTACGGTCGGTGAAGTGCGGATAGCGGCCTTCGACCTGGGCAGCAACTCCTTCCACCTCCTCGTGGCGGACGCCCACCGGGACGGGACCTTCGAACAGGTGGCCACCGACAAGGAGATGCTGAGGCTGGGAAGCGCCGTCGCCGGTACCGGCCGCATAGGAGAGGGGCTGGCGGGCGACGCGGTGGAGGTGATCCGCCGGTTCCGGGCCATGGCCGAATCGCTCAACGCCGATGAGATCGCCGCCTGCGCCACCGCCGCGTTCCGCGAGGCGGCGGACTCCCTGGCGGTGGTGGACCGCATCGAGTCCGAGGCCGGGGTCAAGGTGCGGGTCATAAGCGGCCGGGAGGAGGCCCGGCTGATCTTCGACGCGGTGCGCACCAGCGTCGTGATCGACCCGGCCCCGGCCCTCGCCCTCGATCTGGGCGGGGGGAGCCTGGAGGTGATGGTCGGCGACGGGAGGGGCATGGACTTCGCCGCCAGCCTCAAGCTGGGCGTGGCCCGCCTGACCTCGGAGCAGGTCCGCTCGGACCCGCCGAGCGCGGCCGACGCCCGCCGGGTGGCCAAGGCGGTGTCGGGCACCTTCCAGCGGATACTCCCCGAGATCGCCTCCCGCCGGCCCCGGATGGCGATCGGAAGCAGCGGCACCCTCACCACCCTGATCCGCCTGGCCGCCGGCCGGCGGGGCGGGCAGCCACCCAGCCAGGTCAACCAGCTGTCCGTGTCGGTCCGGGACCTGGAGGCCCTCACCGAGCAGCTGATGGCCATGACCGCCGAGGAGCGCACCGGGCTGCCCGGTGTCGACACCCGCCGGGCCGACCTGCTGCCGGCCGGGGCGGTGCTGCTCCTGACGGTGCTGGACCTGACCGGGATGGACTCGATAGCCGGCTCGGAATGGGCCCTCCGGGAGGGCATGGTCCTCGATGCCATCGGCCACCATGCCAGCTCGGACTGGGACCCCGACCCCCGGGCCATCCGCCGCGACTCGGTGCTCGGGTTGTGCCGGCGCTGCGGCTGGAACGAGCCCCACAGCCTGAAGGTGGCCCGCCTGGCGACCGAGTTGTTCGACGGCATGGCCCACCTGCACGACCTCGGCCCCACGGACCGGGAGCTGCTCGAGCTGGGCGCCCTCCTCCACGACATCGGCGAGCACGTGAGCGCCGAATCCCACGAGCGCCACACCGCATACCTCATCGAGAACGGCCGGCTGCGCGGCTTCAGCCCGGACGAGATCGACATCCTGGCCTGCCTGGGGAGGTTCCACAAACGGGGCAACCCGAAGGCTTCGTTCGAGCCGTGGGCCCGCCTGAAGGCAGCCGACCAGAAGCGAGTGTCCCAGCTGATCGCCATCCTGCAGGTCGCCGACGGCCTGGACCGCAGCCACGGCGGACCCGTCCGGGACGTGCAGGTCTACGCCAACCGCAAGACCGTGGAGGTGGTGGTCGAGGCGGACGACGACATAGAGCTCGAGCTGTGGGGCCTGAGGCGCAAGCGGGACCTGTTCGAAAAGGTCTTCGACTGCCATCTCGACGTGGTCGACGCCCAGATGGCCCTGGCCCTCGAGGACAACAGGGTCACCCGCCTCGACGGCGGGTGACCCCGGCCGGGGGCGGACCCGAACTCAGCTGCGGGGCACCTGCGACCAGGGAACCCCCTTGTCCACCCGCACGTCCCCGGGCAGGCCCAGCACCCGCTCACCCAGGATGTTGCGCATCACCTCGGACGTGCCGCCCTCGATGGAGTTGGCCCGGGCCCGCAGGAACATCCTGACCGCCGAACCGACCTCTCCGGCGCCGTCCGGGCGGCGCATCTCGTAGCTGTCGTAGAGCATGCCCTCCGGGCCCAGCAGGTCCACACAGAAGTCGTAGATGCGCTTGTTGACCTCGGCGTAGGCCAGCTTCCCGGTCGATCCCTCCGGGCCGGGCGTGCCGGTGGCGGAGCTGGCCGCCGCCCGCATGTTGGTCAGGCGCAGCACCTCCGCCTCGATCCACAGCGACGTGAGGCGGTCCCGGGCCGTGGCCGACCGGCCGGCCTCGGGCAGCTTGTTCCATATGCCGAGAGCGGCGGCTATCGGCCCCGAGCCCCGGGGCGGTACGGTGCCGCCGATCGAAACCCTCTCGTTCATGAGGGTGACGATCGCTCCCCGCCAGCCCTCGCCGACCTCGCTCAGGCGCTCGGAGTCGGGGATGCGGACGTCGGTGAAGTACACCTCGTTGAACTCGGCGTCGCCGGTCATCTGGCGCAGCGGCCGCACCTCCACGCCCGGGGCGTGCATGTCCACCACGAAGTAGGTGAGGCCCTTGTGCTTCTCCGCCTCGGGGTCGGTGCGGGCCAGGACCATCCCGAAACGGGAGGTGTGGGCCAGGGTGGTCCACACCTTCTGCCCGTTGAGGATCCATTCCTCCCCGTCCCGGACCGCCCTGGTGGCCAGGCTGGCGACGTCGGAGCCGGCACCGGGTTCGGAGAACAGCTGGCACCAGATCTCCTCGCAGGTGAAGAGCGGGCGCAGGTAGCGCCGCTTCTGCTCCTCGGATCCCATGGTGAGGATGGTCGGCGCGGCCATCCCGTAGCCGATGGCGTTGCGGGCGCCCAGGTTGGGGGCTCCCGCCTGGCGCAAGCGGGAGGTGATGAGGGGCTGCAACTTCCGGGACAGCCCCAGGCCGCCGTAGCCCTCAGGGAAGTGCACGAACGCCAGGCCGGCGTCGAACTGGGCCCCGAGGAACTCCCTGTCGGGGGTGGAGGCGGGCGGGAAGTCGGCGAGGAGCCGATTCAGCTTCTCCTCGACCAGCTGCTCGTCACTGACGGTAATTGAGGACACGGAACCCCAAGATAACCGCCGGCCCCGGCCGAGGCACGGCTGCCCCAGGCGGGGCCGGGCCCGTCGCTAGGCTGTGCAGAGATGCCCCGCCCGAACCAAACGCTTCAGAGGCTGGCGCGCGCTGTCGCGACCGCCTCTCGGTACCGCCGGTGAAGCGGCTGCTGCGGCTCATAGCCGTCACCGCGTGCGCATCGGTCGTCGTGTCCGGAGCGGTGCTCGCCTTCACGGTGCTGGCCAGCAGCGCCCTGCACCACTCGGCCAGCGCCCAGGAGCTGCCCCTGCCCCCCATCAGCAGCAAGCTGCAGGAGGGATCGACCGTCTACGCCGCCGACGGCAAGACGGTCCTGGCCGTGCTCAGCGGCCCGCAGTACCGCCAGCCGGTGCGCCTGGACCAGATCTCCAAGACCATGATCAAGGCGGTGCTCGACACCGAGGACCACGGCTTCTACGTCCACGGCGGATTCGACATCACGTCCATGGTCAGGGCCCTGATCCACGACTCCTCCGGCGCCGGCCTCCAGGGTGGCTCCACCATCCCCCAGCAACTGGTGAAGCAGCTCTACCTCAGCCCGGCCAGGAATTTGTCCCGGAAGATCAAAGAGGCGGTGCTGGCGGACCGGCTGGAGCAGAAGTACTCGAAGAACCAGATCCTGCAGGCCTACCTGAACACCATCTACCTCGGCAACGGTGCCTACGGCGTGGAGGCCGCCTCGGAAACCTACTTCCAGGAGCCGGCCAGCCACCTCGACCTGCCCCAGGCGGCCCTCCTGGCCGGGATGATCCAGGACCCGAACGGCTACGACCCGATCCTCCAGCCGGCGGCGGCCCGCCAGCGGCGCAGCGAGGTGCTCGGACGGATGGTCGTCTACCACGACATCACCCCGGCCCAGGCCGCGGCGGCCAACGCCACCCCGCTGCCGTCGGCCTCCCCGCCGCCGGTCACACAGAACGACTCGGTCAGCAACTACTACGTGCAGGAGGTCCGCAACGAGCTGCTGGCCCCCGGCAGCCCGCTCGGCAGCACCTACGCCGAGCGCTACGCCGCCCTGTTCGAGGGCGGCCTGAAGATCTACACGAACCTGGATCCGACCATGCAGGCGGCGGCGGAACAGGCCGTGGCCACCGACACCCCGCAGAACAGCGGCGGGTTCGAGGAGGGCCTGGTGTCGATCGACCCGAGCACCGGGGCGGTGCGGGCCCTGGTGGGCGGGACGGGCACGACGAACTCCCAGTTCGACATCATGACCCAGGGGCGGCGCCAGCCCGGGTCCGGGTTCAAGTTGTTCACGCTCCTGGCCGCCCTCGAACAGGGGTACTCCCCCTACGACACGGTCGACAGCCAGAGCCCGTGCGCCATCAAGTTCCCCGGTGACAACGCACTGGTCACCAAGCCGATCAACAACGACACCGGCGCCGGCGGGGGCGTCATCACCATCAACGACGCCACCGCCAACTCCGTCAACTGCGCCTACATCCGCCTGGCCCACCAGGTGGGCCTGCCCAACGTCATCGCCATGGCCCATGCCCTCGGGATCAGCGAGACGATCCCCCCGTACCCGTCCATCGTGATCGGGGCCGTCGCGGTGCATCCGATCGAGATGGCCGCCGCCTACGCAGCCGTGGCGGACGGGGGCGTGTACCACAAGCCCTCGTTCATAAACCACATCACCGACCGGACCGGCCAGGTCATCTTCAACGGGCTGAACCCCGGACGCCGGGTCGTGTCGCAGCAGATCGCCGCCGAGGCCGA
>JAKAXG010000332.1 GCA_021827225.1 Actinomycetes bacterium
AGCCACGGGCTGCAACTGGCAGTCGTGTCAGCCAGTGCCAACACGGCCCAGGTGCTGGAGTCCGCCGGCCTGGCCGAGCTCTTCCCGGTACGCATAGACGGCATCGTCGCCGCCCAGCGCCACCTGGCCGGCAAGCCGGCGCCGGACATGTTCCTGGCCGGGGCCGAGGCGCTCGGGCTGGAGCCCGGCCAGACGGCGGTGTTCGAGGACGCGCTGGCGGGAGTCGAGGCCGGCCGGGCCGGGGGCTTCGGCTTCGTAGTCGGCGTGGACCGGGTCGGCCAGGCCGCCGAGCTCAGGGCCCACGGCGCCGACGTGGTGGTCGACGACGTAACCCGACTGCTCTCCCCCGCCGCCGGCGGCGCCGGGCGGACCCGCCCGCCGGCATGATCGAGCATCCCAGCTTCACCGTCGACCCCTGGTCGGTGCGGGAGAGCTTCCTGGACCTGGAGGTGCTGGCCCAGTCCGAGTCGGTCTTCGCCCTGTCCAACGGCCACATCGGATGGCGGGGGAACCTGGACGAGGGAGAACCGCACGGGATCCCCGGTGCCTACCTGAACTCGGTGTACGAGAACCGGCCGCTCCCCTACGCGGAGGCCGGCTACGGCTACCCCGAGTCGGGTCAGACGGTCATCAACGTGACCAACGGCAAGCTCATCCGGCTCCTCGTCGACGACGAGCCGTTCGACGTCCGCTACGGCACCCTTCACGACCACGAGCGGGTGCTCGACCTGCGGGCGGGGACACTCGAGCGGCGGGCGGAGTGGACTTCTCCCACCGGCAGCCGGGTCCGGATCCGCTCCACCAGGCTGGTGTCGCTCACCCACCGGGCGATCGCCGCCGTCTGCTACGAGGTGGAGGCCGTCGGCGGGAACCGGGTGGTGATCCAGTCCGAGCTGGTGGCCAACGAGTCCCTGCCCGAGTTGGGCCACGATCCCCGCTCCGCCTCGCTCCTGCAGTCCGCCCTCGACCCGGAAGAGACCCTGGCCCACCGGTGCGGGGCGGTCATGGTCCACCGGACCCGCACCAGCAACCTGCGGGTGGGCGCGGCCATGGACCACGAGATCTCCGCACCGGAGGACGCCCACGTCGAGGTGGAGGTCGACACCGACGTGGCCCGGGTGACCGTGGCCTCCCGGCTGGGCCCGGGCCAGACGGTGCGGCTGGTGAAGCTGGTCGCCTACGGGTGGTCCGGTCAACGGTCCCGGTCGGCCGTCCACGACCAGGTCGTCGCCGCGTTGGCCGGGGCCCGCCAGGTCGGGTGGGACGGCCTGGTGGCGGACCAGCGGCGGTACCTGGGCCGCTTCTGGGAGGGGGCGGACGTGGAGGTCGACGGGGACGCCCCCGTCCAGCAGGCGGTCCGCTTCGGTCTGTTCCACATCATGCAGTCCGCGGCCCGGGCCGAGCAGCGACCGATCCCGGCCAAGGGTCTCACCGGGCCCGGATACGACGGTCACACCTTCTGGGACTCCGAGACCTACGTGCTGCCGGTGCTCACCTATACGGCCCCCGACTCCGCCGCCGACTCCTTGGCGTGGCGGCGCTCGACGTTGCCGATCGCCGAGGACCGCGCCCGGGGGCTGGGACTGGACGGCGCCGCCTTCGCGTGGCGAACCATCGCCGGTCCGGAGAGCTCGGGTTACTGGCCGGCCGGGACCGCGGCGTTCCACATCAACGCCGACATCGCCGACGCCACCCTCCGGTACCTGGATGCAACCGGCGATCAGGCATTCGAGCGGGACGTGGCTCTGCCGCTGCTCGTCGGGACGGCCCGGATGTGGCGCAGCCTGGGCCAGCACGACATGGAGGGCAACTTCCGCATCGACGGGGTGACCGGCCCCGACGAGTACAGCGCGGTCGCCGACAACAACGTCTACACCAACCTGATGGCGCAGCAGAACCTGCGGGGGGCGGCGGAGATCGCCGGGCGCCACCGGGGGGAGGCGGAGAAGCTGGGGGTGAGCACCGAGGAGACGGCCTCGTGGCGCGACGCGGCGGACGCCATGGTGATCCCCTACGACGAGCGGCTGGGGGTGCACCCGCAGAGCGAGGGGTTCACCGATCACGCCCGCTGGGACTTCGACGCCACCGGGGCCGACCAGTACCCGCTGATGCTGCACTTCCCGTACTTCGACCTGTACCGCAAGCAGGTCTGCAAGCAGGCGGACCTGGTGCTGGCCATGATGCTGTGCGGCCAGGCGTTCACCCCGGAGCAGAAGCTCCGCAACTTCGACTACTACGAGGCCATCACGGTCCGGGACTCGTCCCTCTCGGCCAGCACCCAGGCGGTCATGGCCGCCGAGGTGGGCCACGTGGACCTGGCCCACGACTACCTGGGCGAGGCCGCCCTGATGGACCTGCGGGACCTCGAGCACAACACCCGCGACGGCCTGCACATCGCCTCCCTGGCCGGGGCGTGGACGGCGCTGGTGATGGGATTCGGCGGGATGCGGGCTTCGGGAGGGATCCTGTCGTTCTCCCCCCGGCTGCCCGACGGCATCAGCAGCCTGCGCTTCGCCGTCCGCTACCGGGGCCGCCGCCTGCAGGTGGACGTCCGCCCGCAGCAGGCCGCCTACCGCCTGCTCGAGGGCGATCCCATGAAGCTGCGCCACGCCGGCGAGGAGCTCTCGCTGGGCGACGAAGCGGTCGTGCGGCCCCTGCCGCGGGTGCGCAGCCGGCCGGCGCCGGCCCAGCCCAGGCACCGCCGGCCAGAAGCCCACCACGCCGGCGGCACCGAGTCCTGATCCGGGCCGCCGCGGTGGGCCAGCGGGGGTTCGGCGGGCGCCGCAGCCGGCGGTCGCCGGATGGGAGCAGGTAGCGGGCTGACGGCCGTGGGTAGAGCGACCTCCATGGCAGAGGACGTCAAACGACCGGAGCCCGACGTGCAGGCCGATGACAAGGTGGCGGCCTCCCGGGCGACGGGCGGGGTGCCCGACGCTTCGGCGCCCGACCAGCACAGCACGACGGGGACCACCCCTAACGAGAAGTTCGTCGGCCGGGTGAGCGGGGCCGACCCCGGCTACGAGGGTGAGACCGGCGCCGAGCGCCGGGCTGCTGCCGCCGGCGGCGCCGATGCGGCTGGTGCCGATGCGGGCCGGGCGGCGGAGGGGTCGGCGGGCCGGGCGGCGGACCGGTCGGCGGACTAGGGAGCCCGGTCATCCGCCCCCTCACCGCCTCGGCGGCCAGCCACCGCCGGGCGGTCATCCTGGCGTCGACCATCACGGCCCTCGGAGGTCTCCTCTTCGGCTACGACACCGGGGTGGTGTCGGGAGCCCTCCTGTTCCTGCAGGACAGCTTCGGCAAGATGTCCTCCTTCGACAAGGAGCTGGTCACCTCGCTGCTGCTCGTGGGGGCGGCGGTGGGGGCGCTCGGGGCGGGTCGGGCGGCCGACCGGGTCGGGCGCCGGCCCACCATCCTGGTCACCGCGCTGGTCTTCATCGCCGGTGTCCTCGGCGCGGCGTTCAGCCCGGCGTTCTGGTTCCTGGTCGTCATGCGCTTCATCATCGGGCTGGCCGTGGGGTCGGCGTCGATGACCGTCCCCCTCTTCATCGGGGAGCTGGCGCCGCCGCGCTACCGGGGCGCCCTGGTCAGCTTCAACCAGCTGGCCATCACCGGTGGCATCCTCATCTCCTACCTGATCGACTACGGCCTGAGCTCCTCCCACAACTGGCGGCTGATGTTCGGCCTGGCCGCCATCCCGGCCGGCCTGCTGTTCATCGGCACCCTGTTCCAGCCGGAGAGCCCCCACTGGCTGATCGGCACCGGACGCCAGGACGACGGCCGACGGGTGCTGGAGCGCTACCGGGAAGAGGACGAGATCCAGGCAGAGATCGACGACGTGCTCCGCGTCGCCCGGGAGCAGGAGAAAGCCCCGAGCCTGCTGGACCCGCAGCTCAGGCGGGTGCTCATGCTGGGAGTGGCGCTGGCCATCCTGCAGCAGGTCACCGGCATCAACACGGTCATCTACTACGCCCCCACCCTGCTGCACGGTGCCGGGCTGGGCAGTTCGGCATCCCTGCTGGCCAACGTGGTGAACGGCGGGGTGAACGTGGGCATGACCATCGTGGCCATCTGGCTGCTGGACCGGGTCGGCCGCCGACCCCTGCTCCTGGTCGGCACCGCCGGCATGGCGGTGGGCATGTTCGTGGTTGGCCTGACATTTGCAATCGGCGGGGCCAAGCTGCACGGCGGAGCGGCGCTGGTGGCCGTCGCCGGGCTGCTTGTGTACACCGGGTCGTTCGCGGTGGGGCTGGGACCGGTCTTCTGGCTGCTCATCGCCGAGATCTATCCCCAGCAGGTGCGGGGGCCGGCCATGAGCATCGCCACCCTGGCCAACTGGGCGGCCAACTTCGTGGTGACCATCTCATTCCTCACCCTGCTCGACGCTATCGGCGGCGAAGGGGTGTTCTTCCTGTTCACCTTCCTGTCGCTGGTGGGCCTCGTCTACATGGCCAAGCGGGTCCCCGAGACCAAGGGGGTGAGCCTGGCGGAGATCCAGGTCCAGATCGAGCACTCAGACGATCCGGCCGCCCTGCGGGCTGTCGGGGCGGGCCGGGCTGCGGGCGGGTCCTGAGCGGGCGCAGTCCGGTGGCGGGCGGGTGCTCGGCGGCGGTGCGTCGGTAGCGGGCGGGTGCTCGGTAGCGGCGGGTGCTCGGCGGCGGAGCGCCGGTGGCGGCGGGTGCTCGGCGGCGGGGCGCCGGCGGCGGCGGCCCGGGACGGACGCCCCGGCCGGCGCTCCGATCGGGGCCGGCCGGCGGTTCAGCTGCCGGTGGGCACCGGGTCGTCCTCGGAGGCGAGCGCCGGCTGCGGCGGCTGCGCCCGCCAACGGGATATCCGGTCCAGCCGGGTGGCCACCACCAGGGCGGCAGCACACAGCAGGGCGGCGACCAAGCCGTCGGCCCAGTAGTGGTTGCCGGTGGCGATCACGATGAACAGCGTGGCGAACGGATAGGTGACGGCCAACCATCGCCAGCGCGACCGCAGGACGTACACCACCGCGGCCGCCACGACGATCGCCCACGCCACGTGCACCGACGGCATGGCCGACAGCTGGTCGAGACCTGGTCGGGCGGTAGCCGGGTAGACCGTCGGTCCCACCAGCCGGCCGGTGTCGACCAGTCCCAGACCCGGTACCAGCCGGGGCGGAGCCACCGGCACCAGGGCCACCAGCAGGCTGGCGCCGGTGGCCAGGGCCAGGGCGTTTCGCACCACCGGGTAACGCTCCCGGTGCCGGGCGAAGACCCAGACCAGGCACGCCCCGGTGACGGCGACGTGGAGCCCCACGTAGTAGATGTTGAACACCCGCAAAAGCCAGCGATCCGCCAGCACCAGGTGCTGAACCCACGCCTCGGTCGGGACCGGGAGGTGGCGTTCGAAGCGCTCGATGGCGGCCCCGCGGGCCACCGCCCCGCTCACCTGGGCCAGGGACAGGCTGCCGGCGAGCTGCCACAGGGCGTACAGGGCGAACATGACCGACAGCTCGCGGGTCCACGCCGCCACGGCTGGCCGGGCCCGCGACCACCGGCCGCCACCCGACCGCCGGGAGCCGAGCGTCCGGGTGGCTGCGGCCGCGCCGACGGCGGCCACCGACGCGTCGGACCAGGGCAGCCACTGCACGGTTTCGACGGTACCGCCGCCCGGTAGCATGTCCGAGGGGGAGCCGGG
>JAKAXG010000333.1:0-1051 GCA_021827225.1 Actinomycetes bacterium
AGGGAAGCCGGCCGCCACCCACGGATCAGGTCCTTCGGTTATACCGAGGAGATTCCCAAGCTGATGGCGGCCGCCGATCTGGTGCTGACCACACCCGGAGCGACCACCTGCAACGAGGCCCGGGTAGTAGGCCGCCGCCTGCTGTTGCTAGACGTGGTCCCCGGCCACGGCCGGGACAACATCCAGCACGAGCTCGAGTTGGGCTCGGCCGACGTGTGCGACCCCGACCCGTACCGCCTGGCGTCGGGGGTGCTGGCGGCCCTCGAGCGGGCGGCCAGCCAGCACGCGGTCCAGGCCTCGAAAGGCCGTTTCAGCCGGGAGCTCGCCGCAGCCCTCGCGTCGATAGGCGTCGGGAAGGAAGCGGGGCGGCACAAGCCCCCAAACCACGCCAGACCGTCAGCGACCATCGAGGAGATCAGCCTGCAATGATGCGAACCCTTTTTCTCCACCCGCCGTCATACGACGGCTTCGACGGGGGCGCCGGGTCCCGATACCAGGCGAAGCGGGAGATCAGATCTTTCTGGTATCCGACGTGGCTGGCGCAGCTGGCCGCGCTGGTGCCGGGCAGCCGGCTGATCGACGCGCCGCCCGCGAACCTCGAGCTGAACGACATCGTGGCGCTGATCGGAGGCTACGACCTGGTGGTCATGCACACCAGCACGCCGTCGTTCCCCGGTGACGTGAGAGTGGCCGAGGCCCTGAAGGCGGCCAAGCCGGACCTGGTCGTCGGGTTCGTGGGCGCCAAGGTGGCGGTGGAGCCGGAGCTGTCTCTTCTGGCCTCCCCGCAGATCGACTTCGTCGCCCGCGAGGAGTACGACTTCACCATTGTCGACATAGCACAAGGCCGGCCTCTCGATCAGATAGCGGGGATCACCTACCGCGACGAGAAAGGCAACGTCGTGCGTAACCCAGATCGTGCCGTACTCGAAGACATGGACCGCCTCCCGTACGTGACCCCGATCTACCGGCGCGACCTGCGCATCGAGGACTACTTCATCGGGTACCTGAAGCATCCTTACGTGTCGCTCTACACCGGGCGCGGATGCCGGTC
>JAKAXG010000333.1:1061-5642 GCA_021827225.1 Actinomycetes bacterium
TCTCAGTGCACCTTCTGCCTGTGGCCGCAGACCGTCAGCGGCCACCGCTACCGGACCCGCAGCGTCGAGCACGTGCTCGACGAGATGCACATGGTCAAACAGACCCTCCCGCAGGTGAAGGAGGTCTTCTTCGACGACGACACCTTCACCGACAACCGCGAACGAGCCGAACAGATCGCGAAGGGCATGTCCCGCCTCGGTCTGGAATGGTCCTGCAACGCCAAGGCCAACGTGCCCTACGAGACGCTCAAGGTGATGCGCGATAACGGCCTGCGTCTGGTCCTCACCGGTTTCGAGTCGGGCAACCAGCAGATCCTGGCGAACATCAAAAAAGGTGTGAAGGTGGAACGGGCCCGCGAGTTCGCCAAGGACTGTCGGGACCTGGGGATCACCATCCATGGCACATTCATCGTCGGTCTCCCCGGAGAGTCGAAACAGACCATCCAAGAGACGATCCGCTTCGCCCGAGAGATCAACCCCCACACCATCCAGGTGTCGATCGCCGCCCCCTACCCGGGGACAGCGCTCTACCGCCAGGCCCAGGAAGAGGGCTGGCTGGCCGACGACGACGCCGGGCTGGTCGACGAGCACGGGGTGCAGGTAGCCGCGCTCGGCTACCCCGAGCTCACCCGGGCGGCCATCTTCGACTCGGTCGACGAGTTCTACCGCCGCTTCTACTTCCGTGCCGGCAAGATCGCCGAGATATCCGCCGAGATGGTGCGCGACCGGGAAACCATGAAGCGGCGCCTCAGGGAAGGCGCCGAATTCGTCAGCTTCCTGCGCAAACGGCACCAGGTGTCCTGAACCCAATGCGGATCGACCACACCAGCAGCATCTCCACCGACACAGATGTCCCACCGCTGCGATGGTGACGGACATGGGCGGCAAGACGGTCCTGATCACCGGCGCCTCTTCGGGGATAGGCGCCGGGCTTGCCCAGGAGTTCGCCCGCCGGGGTGCCGTGGTGGGCATCTGCGCCCGCCGGGGCGACCGCCTCGAAGAGGTACTGCGCCGCTGCCGGCGCCACAGTCCCGGCTCGCGCATGTGGGTCAGTGACCTGTCCGCCCCCGGCGCCCCCGAGGAACTGGCGACCGCCGCCGTCGAGGAGCTGGGCGGCCTGGACGTGCTGGTCAACAACGCCGGCATACCCAAGCGCCGTCACGTCACCCGCCTGGACGGCGACAGCGTGGAACAGGTCATGCGGATCAACTTCATGACCCCGGTCCGCCTCACCCTGGCCCTCCTACCCGCCCTGATGCGCTCCGGCGACGGGCGCATCGTCAACATCTCCTCGGTCGCGGCCACCCTCAGCTCCCCCAACGAGAGCGCCTACGACGCATCCAAGGCAGCCCTGGCAGTCTTCTCCGAGGCCATGACCGTCGACCTTTGGGACCGCGGCATCGAAGTGGTAGTGGTCTACCCGGGGCTGGTGGACACCGAACTTCTCAACGCCCCTGACAACGACCCCGTCATCGACTCCCCAGCGGAGGCCGTGGCGGTCTCCGACGTGGTCGCCGCCGTATTCGACGGCCTGGCCGGACACGCCACCCAGATCTACGTCCCCGACTTCTTCGAGGAACTAGCCGCCGGCAAAGCCCGCGACGTGCCGGCGTTCCTCGCCGGCACGGCGGCGTTCGTAGCCTCGCGCCCGCAACAGGTGACAGCCCCCCTCGGATCCAGCCTCGAACCAAACCGTCATTGAACCAGTTTGGAACCAACGTGGGGACAGGTTCCATGCAGGCTCGACGGACGGCTGTGCAAGGGCGTGTGGGGCATCGCTCGTGTCCCCGTTTCCCCTGCAAGTGCTCCCATATAGCGCCCGCCCAGCTCGGACGTTGATCCCGAGTGCGCCGGATCGGTCTGTTCTGCCGGCGCGGCGGCGCCGAACTTCGACGCGGGGCACCTCATCGGCGCGTTGTTGAGCTGCGTCGCCGTCTCGCGCACTGCCACCGTAAGTCCTGACGAGGTTGCCGCCGAAGAAGGCTCCCAGGTCGCCTGGCAGGGTCCAAGGCCTCTGGCCGGCGCTGCTCGGGCCGGCGATGAATGATCCCATGGTGATCCTGGAGGCCGAGCCGGACGCGAAACGAGGTGATGGTGGTCCGATAGCAGACTTGCCTCCCGTCGGCCGGCGCCGCCTCCGGAAGCTGTTGCTGCTGGGCAGCGTGGCGGTGGCCGCCGGGGTGATCCTGTTCCAGATAGGGGATCCGAGCCGGGTGTGGGAGGTGGCCCGCGAGGCGGAGTGGGGATGGCTGGTGGCGGCCCTGGCACTGTCGCTGGCCACCAACGTCGGCTACGCGGTCGCCCTGAAGGGCACGCTGCCCATCCCGATACCGCTGTGGCCGGCCACCGAGGTTCAGCTGGCCATGTCGTTCTCCAACCTGGTTATACCGGTGGTGGGCGGGGCCGGGCTGCAGATCCGCTTCCTGCAACGCCGGGGCGCCGACCTGCCCGCTGCAGTGGCCGCGGGTGGCATCGTGAGCGCGGCCGGAACCGTCCTCACCCAGTTGCCGATGTTCCTGGTCGGGATCTGGCTGTCCCCCCGGGTGGTCCGGTTCGGGGGTTTCCAGCCCAGCAGGCTGCTGGGCTTGCTCGGCCTAGGCGCGGCCGGCGCGGCGATCCTGGTGGGCGCCTCCGCTCTGCGCCCCCGCTTCCGGCGAGCCGCCGCGACGTTCGGCCGGGGGGTACTGGCCACCGGATGGACCGCCGTCCGGACGCCGAGGCAGCTGGTCCTGATCCTGGCGGGCAACGTCGCCACCGGACTGATGTACGGGCTGAGCCTGTGGCTGTGCCTGTACGCCTTCGGGGTGTCCATGCCGTACTTGACGGTCATGGCGGCCAACATGGGGGTCTCGTGCCTGGCTGCGCTCGTACCTATACCGGGAGCGGGAAGCGGGACCGGTGCCATAGGGCTCACAGCGGTACTGGTCGGGCTCGGGGTACACGCCCCGGTGGCGGTGTCGGCCACGCTGGCCAGGCAGATAGTCGTGACCTACCTTCCGGCCCTCGCCGGATGGGTCGCCACCCGGCACCTCATCTCCCACCGCGTGGCCTGAGGCCCAGGGACCCTGCAGTTCGCGCTTCTTACGGTAAGCGGCTGGTTCCCTCACCAGCCGAGGCGTACGCCTCTGATGTCGATTGCCTTGACCAAGCGTAGGAGCACACGGGGTGTCGGCGGGTGCAGTACAGACGCCGAAAGGTCCGTCGGTCCCGGCTGATAGGGGGGTATCGCCGAGGTCCCCGGTAGATAGAGGGGTCCGCAGCGCCGACGCCGGTGGCGCGTCAGGGAGGGGGGTTCCGGGAGATGACCGCCCAGAAAACCCTGCGTAGCTGATCCGGCATAGTCATCGGGCCGGGGAGGGACTGAACGAGCGGTGGTGGCCAGTTGATCCGGATCGAACGGTTGGCTCAGCTCGCATCAATTTAATACGGGGCCAGGACTGTGCGCAGCCCGGCGACCCGCACGCTCGGCTACCTGGCGGTGCGACGCCGGATCCCCTTGCGTGGGCCTTCCGTTTACGTCAAGGTATGGATGGTTGGTTTCATGCAGGTGCGCGATTGGAGGGTTCCGTGGAGGTTGCTGACAGGTTGGTAGGCGGGCAGGAACAGCCCGCCGGTCGGTCCTCGAGCTACAAGTGGGTGGCGCTGTCCAACACGACGCTCGGGATTCTCATGGTGACGATCAACCAGTCGATCCTGTTGATCTCACTGCCCGATATCTTCAGGGGCATCAAGTTG
The DNA here is from genome assembly GCA_021827225.1 of Actinomycetes bacterium. The sequence continues at coordinate 4,797 of JAKAXG010000333.1, forward strand.
AACCCGCTCACACCTTCGAACACGTCGTATTTCTTGTGGACCATGATGGGTTTCCTGCTGGTCACCGCGGTCCTGGTCGTGAGCTTCGGCCGGATCGGTGACATGTACGGGCGGGTGAGGATGTACAACCTCGGTTTCGCGGTCTTCACTTTCTTTTCGATCCTGTTGTCGATGACATGGATGACCGGGTCGGCGGGGGCCCTGTGGATCATCGTCATGAGGGTCTTCCAGGGGGTCGGCGGCGCCTTCTTGTTCGCCAATTCGAGCGCCATTTTGACAGACGCCTTCCCCGAGGACGAGAGGGGCAAGGCGATGGGGATCAACGGCATCGCGGCCATATCGGGCTCGTTCTTCGGTCTGATCCTGGGTGGCCTGCTCGCCCCGGTGGAATGGCGGCTGGTGTTCTTGGTGTCGGTGCCTTTCGGGCTGTTCGGCACGGTGTGGGCGTACCTCAAGCTCCGCGACAACGGGGTGAGGGTCGCGGGCCGGCTCGACTGGATCGGGAACCTGACCTTCGCGGTGGGGCTCATCGCCTTGCTTACCGGTATCATCTACTCTCTCCTGCCCTACGGTGGGCACAGCACCGGTTGGACCAACCCGTGGGTGCTGGCAGGCGTAATCGGTGGGGCGGCGGTGCTCTGCCTTTTCGTGTGGGTGGAGAAGCGGGTGGCCGAGCCGATGTTCCACCTGGAACTGTTCAAGGTGAGAGCGTTCAGTTGCGGTGTGATCTCCGGGCTCCTCGGCGCCCTGGGCCGGGGCGGGTTGCAGTTCATGCTGATCATCTGGCTGCAAGGGATCTGGCTGCCCCAGCACGGCTACAGCTTCACCCAGACCCCGCTGTGGGCC
>JAKAXG010000334.1:0-4962 GCA_021827225.1 Actinomycetes bacterium
TCCGATCTGGCACCGACTGCATCGGAGCCGGCCATGACCCCCCTCTTGACCCCAACGCCCACCCGGGGCACCATCACCAACATCAACCCGCCAGCATCCCCCCGATGTGGTCTTAGGGGTCCCCCGAAACCGTGGAGGCATGGACTATGAGGAGAGACCATGCCAGAAGTTCGGAGGAAGTACGACAAGGAGTTCCAGGAGGGGGCGGTTCGGATTGTCCGGGAGACGGGCAAGTCGATCGCGGCGGTGGCCCGGGACATGGATATCAACCCGGGGACGTTGGGCAACTGGGTGGCCCGGGACCGGGTGGAGCGGGGCGAGACCGAGGGCCTGACCGCAGATGATCGGGCCGAGCTGGTCCGGTTGCGCTCGGAGAACGCCGAGCTGCGAATGGAGCGTGATGTCCTCAAGCGATCCGTGGTCCTGTGGGTGAAGGAGGCGATGAAGTGACCGTGGCCGGCTTCATCGCTTCCCAGAGGACCGAGTACGGCGTTCCTCACGCCGTGGCCTGCCGGGCGCTCGAGGTGTCGGAGAGCTGGTTCTACAAGTGGCACGACCGGCCGCCGACCGACCGGGATCGCCGCCGGGCGGAGCTGGATGAGGCGGTCAAGCGCTTCTTCGACGCCTCGGGTGGCACCTACGGGTCGCCGCGGATCTTCGACGATCTGGTGGAGGCCGGCTGGAAGGTGTCGGAGAACAGTGTGGCGGCCTCGATGGCCCGCCAGGGGCTGGTGGCCCGCCCGAAACGGCGGCGTAAGAACCTGACCCGGCCGGATAAGAAGGCCCGGCCGTTCCCGGACCTGGTCAAGCGTGACTTCTCGGCGTCGGCACCGAACGTGAAATGGTGCGGTGACATGACAGAAATCCCCACGGATGAGGGAAAGCTTTATTTGTCGACCGCGCTGGACTTGTTTTCCCGGCGTTTGTTGGGTTGCTGCACGAGCGACCATCCCGACGCGGTGCTGGCGGTGGCCACCATCCGCATGGCCGCGGCTGTTCGAGGGGGTGACGTTCGGGGCGTAATATTCCACTCCGACCGAGGATCTACCTACACGGCCAAGGACTTCACGAAGGCGTGCCGGGACCTGCGGGTGGTGCAGTCGATGGGCCGGACGGGATCCTGTTTCGACAATGCCGCCGCCGAATCGTTCTTCTCCAGCCTCGAACATGAAGTCCTATCAAGATACCATTTCAAGACGAAAGAAGAAGCAAGGAGAATAGTTGTAGCGTGGGCCTACGACTTCTATAATAATCGGAGACGTCACAGCGTCTGCGGCTCGAAGTCGCCCGTCGACTACGAGAACGCCTGGGCCACCCAGGCACCGGCAGCTTAAAGGGAGCCTCCACGATCAGAGGGGAAGCCCAGACGGCGAAGAGCGAGGCCACGAAGGCAGTCGAGCTGGCCCGCCGGCTGGTCGAACGCGCTGCACAGGTCGACGCCAGGCGTCGGCCTTCCAGCTGATCGATCGCGCACGTTCGCGCACGGAACGCGCACGCCGGCAACCTGGGCTCACCTTTCCGACTCTGAAACATGCCCCCCACCAGGACTTTTCCGAGAGCCCGAGAGCGGAATCGAACCGCTGACCTACGCATTACGAGTGCCTCCGGAGGCTTACGGTTGGCGGGCTCCCATCGCGTTTTCGCTGGTCAGATGGGGTGTCGATCCGGTCGCCTAGGATCCAGTTGTGTCTAGTCCGGTCCAGTTCTAGACAAAAAACTAGACACGAAAGATCGAGTCGGGGGCGACTGGTACCCGCCTGCCGACGATCGCCGGTCCTCGAGGTGAGCATGACCACGGAACTGCCATGACTATGCGCCACAGCCGGATCCGAACCCTCGACCCGCCGCCTGCAAGCGGACTCCTGCAAGAGTGGTGTCGCCCGCCTGATCCTCGGTCCGGATCCTGACGCCAGACTGTCGCTCGCCACTTTCTGGCCGCCAGCCCAACCTGGGCTGAACAGCTCGACGAAGCAGAGTCGTCCGCGCGAGGGACCGGCGACCGACGCCGCCCGCACCGGCGAAAGGGGAACGACCCGAACCGTCGAGGCACTGTCACTACTCCGGCTCGTCTACTCTCGGCGTAGGGACTGTCGTTGTGGCTACTGGGTATACATGACTGATGGTTGACGTGGACGCGGATGTCCCGACCGCACGGTGGTGCAGCCGGGTGGGCTGCTGTCTGGATGAGCGTCGGTCGGGGAGAAAAGCTATGCCTTCGCTGCAATTCTGTTGCCATCAGCCATGAGCCATGCTGTGGAACCTTCCGACCGGTGACCGACAACTTCGTACCGGTCCTGGCGTTGCTGGGCGTAGCCCTGGCTGCGGTTGGGGGTGTGTATGGCATGACCCGGCTCTGGGCGGCGAACCGGGATCCACTGGTGGCCGCGCCGTTCGGTTCGGGGTTGTTGCCGGACGAGCACGCCCTCAGCCGGTTCCACGCCCGCTGGTACACGCTGACCATGCTGTTCCTGGCGTTCGACATGGAGATGGTGTTCATGTACCCCTGGACGCGGGTGGTCGCCTCGGTCGGGGCGAGCGCGGTGATCGAGATGTTCTCCTTCTTGGCGGTGCTGCTGGCCGGGGTCATCTACGCCTGGCGTGAGGGCGCCTTGCGGTGGGCCTGAGCGACCGGCTCCTGCGGGCGGCCGGGCGGCCACATGTGCTGGTAGCGACCGCGCCGGGAGGCACCGCCACTCGTCTGGCCGTCGAGGCGGCCGTGCGTCGACGGGGGTGGCCGGCGGTGGCCAACCCGGCGGATGCCGACGTGCTGGTGGTGGCCGGAACGATGCCGGCCCATCTGGTCAGCGCCGTGGACGAGGTGTGGGCCGGGTTACCGGCTCCGAGCACCCGGATCGAGGTCGACCAGCCAGGCCTCGCCGACGAATGTCTGGGCCGGGCCCGAGCCGTCCTTCTGGCCGGTGGTCATGCGCTCGAGCGCGCACCCGGATCGCATGTCCAAGGCGGCGCGAACGACATGGCCAAGATGGACATGGCCCCGATGGACATGGGAGACATGGATATGGGGGACATGGACATGCCGGCGGGACTGCCCATGGCGGAGCGGGCCGACGACCGGGACGGCTTGAAGCTCGACCAGCTCCACCTCTCGCTTGGTCCGCTGCTGGCTGACTGGCCGTCCGGCCTGGCACTGCATTTGACGCTGCAGGGTGACGTGGTGCAGGAGGCCACAGCCGAAGCGGTCGGCGTAGGGAGTGACGGCTCGTTCTGGGACGAGCCGTGGGAGCGGGTACGGGCCGGCGGTGAGGCGACCGTGGGCGAGGCGGCCCGGCGGCGGGCGTGTTCGCACCTGGACAGTCTGGGCCGGCTCCTGGCGGTGGCGGGCTGGCCCGACGCGGCGGTGGTAGCCCGGCTGCTGCGTGATGACCTCCTCGGCGGGGCGCCGAGGGGAGCGGTGTCGGCCCGGTTCGACCGGCTGGCCCGCCGGGTGGGCCGGTCGCGAGTGTTGGCGTGGATGACCGGCGGGCTGGGGGGGCTCGACGCCGGCCGGGTGGAGGCGTTCGGGGTGGGCGGTCCGGCGGCTCGGACCGGCGGGGATGTGACGGCCCGCTACCGGTGCTGGTTGGCCGAGACGGCGGCGGCGGTCGATGTCCTCGACGATGGCCGGCCCCTCGGTGAGGAGGCAGCTGAGGGCCCCCGGGGACGCCTGGACCGGCTGGCGGCGCCGTCGCGGGCACTGCTCGACGCGGCCGAGACGCTGGTGGCCGGCGCGGAGGTGGGAGCCGCCCGTCTGATCGTGGCCAGCCTGGACCCCGATGTCGACGAACTGGCGTTCCGTCCGCTGGGCCGCCTCGGTGATTGAGACCGCCCCGTGGTGGTCGGTGCTGGTGGCGCCGGTGGTGCTGGGGGCCTTGGCGGTAGTGGGAGTGGTGTGGGGCCGGTACCTGGCGGCCCGAGCGGCCGGGTCTGTAGATGGCAACGTGGCGGCCGGCGTCGCCGGTGACGTGGCCCGCCTGTTGGTGGGCCAGCGGCGATCCACGCTCGCCCCGGACCGCCTGATGTGGCGGCTGGGACTGGTCTCCTTGCCTGTAGCGGCGATCCTGGCGGTGGCGGTGGTGCCGCTCGGGCGGTGGGCGGTGGACGACCTGGGGGTGGGGATCGTGTGGTTCAACGCCATGGAGATCTCGGCGTGGGCCGGGGTGTGGGCGGCGGGGTGGGGTTCCAACAGCGCCCTGTCGCTGGTCGGCGGCTACCGTTTCCTGGCCCAGGGGCTGGCGTACGAGCTGCCCCACATGTTCGCCCTGATCGGCGCCGCCACCGCAGCCGGGTCCCTGCGGGTGGGGGCCATCGTCGCCGCCCAACGCCACCTCTGGTTCGCGCTGTGGATGCCGGTCGGGTTCGCGGCGTTCCTGTTGAGCGTGCTGGGCTTCTCGTTCATGGCCCCCTTCGACCAGCCGGTCGGCGCCGACCTGGCCGGCGGGGTCCTGGTGGAGGCGGCCGGCGTCGACCGGTTGATGCTCGTGGCGGGACGCTGGCTGCTGCTGGCGGCGGGGTCGGCCATGGCGGTCCCTTTGTTCCTCGGCGGCGGTCTCGGTCCGGTCCTGCCGGCGTGGGCATGGTCGCTGCTCAAGACCGTCGCCGTGCTCGGCCTGCTGGTCGGCGCCGGCCGTCTGGTGCCGACGGTGAGGATGGAAAAATGGGCGCCGGTGGCGTGGACGGTGCTGATCCCGCTGACCATCGCCCAGGACCTGGTAGCCGCCGTGGTGGTGCTGGCCCGGTGAGGACCGACAGCTGATGGGCACGACGGTGTTCTGGGTGCTGGCGGCGGCTTCGACGTCGTGCGCGGTGGCGGTGTTCAGCGTGGACTCGATGGCCCGGGCCACCTTCGCCCTGCTCGGCTCGTTCCTCTTCGCCGCCGGGGAGATCATCCTGGTCGGCCTGGACTACCTGGGGGTGGTCATCGTGGTGATGATGATCATGGAGATGGCCATCATGGCGGTGTTC
>JAKAXG010000334.1:4972-5633 GCA_021827225.1 Actinomycetes bacterium
GATGGTGCACAACAAGCGGGGTTCGCTCGCCGTCGCCGGTACGACCTTCGCGGCGCTGGCGGCGGGGATCTTCGCCATCCGCTGGCCTGCCGGGCCCGGGCGGCGGCCGACGGACCCGACGTTCGACCTGGGCCGGACCCTCATGGGCGCCCACATGCTGACGATGATGCTGCTCGGGGTGACCCTGCTGGCCACCATGGTCGTCACCGTCGTGCTGGCCGTCAGCCGGGGCCGCTACGACCGCCTCGGCGACGACCTCGAAGGACACAGGCGGTGAACCTCCAGGTGTTCCTGCTGCTGGCCGCCGGCTTGTTCTGCATCGGCCTGTACGGGGCGCTGTCCCAGCAGTCGATCGTGATGTTGATGATGGGGCTGGAGCTGATGCTCAACGGGATCACCGTGGCCGCCGCCGCCTTCTGGCGCTACGCGGCGCCGGGGTCGTCCACCGAGGTGGTGGTGGTCGTCGCGGTGGTGGCCATGGCGGTGGAGATGGCGGTCGGTTTCGCCGTCACCACCGCCATCTTCCGGGCCCGGGATGTCGACATGACCGACATGGCCGCGGAGCTGAAAGATTGAGCCCGCACCACCCGCTACTGGTGTGGGCGCTGCTCGGCGTACCCCTCGGTACCGGTGCCGTCCTGGCCGTTGGCGGCCGGCGGAC
>JAKAXG010000335.1 GCA_021827225.1 Actinomycetes bacterium
CTCCGGTGTGAGCACGCCTGACAACGGTGGTTACTGGATGGTCGGATCCGACGGTCACATCTACGCCTTCGGTGACGCCCCCCGCACCACCAGCGCCGGCTACCCGTCCGCCCCGATCGTGGCCATGGACGCCACCCCCACCGGCGTCGGCTTCGTCCTGGCCGGCCGGGACGGCGGCGTGTTCAACTACGGCAACTCGATGTTCATGGGCAGCGCCGCCAACCTTCCGCTGGCTGCCCCGATCGTCCACATCGCCGACAAGTAGCTGCAGAGCGAGTAGCTGCCGAGCGCCGCCGGTCAGCCCTTGCGGATCAGATAGCGCCACCCGCCCATGGCGTCCTCTGTGGCCAGCAGTTCGTGGCCCATGTCGCGGGCCCAGGCCGGGATATCCCGGCAGCTGCCGGGGTCGGTCGCCTCCACCGCCAACACCTGACCGGAGTCGATCCGGTCGATTCCCTTGCGGGCCATCACCACCGGCATGGGGCAGCTCTTGCCCTTGGCGTCTACCACCAGGTCCACTTCCATATTCACGTTCCTTTCGCTCTCCGCGTCCGAGCGGTCAGATGAACAGGTTGATCTTCGAGCGGCTCATCTCGGAGAGGGCGGTCGCCGCCCCGACCGGTTCGCCCACGCCGTCGACCAGATCCTTGGTGGTGATCCCGAGCAGGTCCATGGTCATCTGGCACGGCCACAGGTTGACGTCGAGGTCCCGGCACACCTGCAGAAGCTCCGTCGGCGAGGCCACCTGGTTGCGGTCGGCCAGCATGCGCATCATCTTCGGACCGGCCCCGCCCATGTTCAGCTTGGACAGCTTCATCCGCGACAGCCCCGGTGCGTTCATGGCGGCCAGCATCCTCGTCATCCAGTCGTCGCCGGTGAGGCGGCGCTCCTCCTTCACCAGGCTGAACAGCCCCCAGAAGGTGAAGAAGATGGTCACGTCCATCCCATAGGCGGCGCCGGTGCTGGCCAGAATCAGCTGTGGCCACACCCGGTCCAGGTCACCGCTCCACGCCACCATCGTCATCTTCTGCTCCGAACCAGAACCGACGTTGTGCTCTTGCTCCACCGATCGACCCCCCGAGTCGTGCTACTAGCGAACATCCGCATATTCGCATATGGTGTGACGAAGGTCAACCCATGGGGGAAACGAACATGACCCAATCGGTCAACGCACTGCAGCTCTGGCGAGGTCTCTCTGACGGATCCATCCCGGCAGTTCTGGACCTGCGCAACCCCGACGACGCGGCCGCCGCCCCCTTCGAGGGACCGCCCGGCTCCCGGATCACCGCCGAGCCGCTGTGGCGGGTGCTGGACGACCCCGCTGCCACGGCGGGGCGGATAGCCGACGGCACGGTAGCCGTGTGTGCCCACGGCAACGGGTCGGAGATGATCGCCGACCTCCTGGCCGAGGAGGGACGCCGGGCGCTGTCGCTCGAGGAGGGGATGCTGGCCTGGAACCGCCTCCTCGTTCCCGAGCGGATAAGCCTGGACACCGCTCCGGGTCTGGCGGTGTGGCAGTTGCTGCGCCCGGCCAAGGGATGCCTCTCGTATGTCATAGGCGTGCCCGGGGCCAAGGCGGTGGTCGTGGATCCGGCGCGCCACCACGAGGTGTACCTGGAACTGCTCGCCGAGGCGGGGATGGAACTGGCCGCAGTGGTGGACACCCACCTGCACGCCGACCACATAAGCGGCGGACCCGCCCTGGCGGCCGCCGCCGGGGCGTCGTACGTGCTCCCGCCGATGGAACTGGCCGGCCAGGAAGGGGCGGCCGGGGAGGACCCGGAGAGCATCGAGCTGGACACCGACCACCAGGTCCGGCTGGTGCGGCTGCGGCTGCCGGGCCACACGCCGGGCAGCACGGCAGTGACCCTGCCGGGCGTCTTCCTCGCCTCCGGCGACACGCTGTTCTGCAACGGCGTGGGGCGCCCGGACCTCACCGGGCAGGCCGACCGCTTGGCCCGCATGCTCTTCTCCAGCATCCACGACCAGCTCGCCGGCATGCCTGCCTCCACACTGCTCCTGCCGGCTCACTGGTCCCGACCGGACGATGTCGGCTCCGACGGCACCGTGACGGCGCGCCTGGGCGACGTGCTCGGCAGCGACACGCTGTCCGGACTCGACGCCGACGCCTTCGTGGCCGCCATCACGGCCAACCTGTCGCCGGCGCCGGCGTCCTACGAGCGCATCCGGGCCATCAACGCCGGCGCTCCGGCCGGCCAGGAGGAAGTGGATGAGCTGGAGGTGGGCCGCAACCAGTGCGCGGCGGCCTCCATCACGGGCTGACGGCCCACCCCGCGGCGGGGGTCAGCTACCCGCGGCCACCGCCGCCTGCTCACGCATGAACTCGCGCAGCAGGTCCAGCGCCTGGACGATCTGGCGACCGCGCAGGCGGTACACGACGTTGTTGCCGGAGCGTCCGGCGCTGACCACACCGCGGTCGCGCAGCACGGCCAGATGCTGGCTCACGTTGCTCTGGGACAGCCCGAGGGTGCGGCACAGCTCGGTGACGGTACGCGGACCGCCGCTCAGCTCGTAGATCAGCAGCAGCCGCTTGGGGTCGGCCAGCGCGCCGCAGAGCCGGGCGTGCAGGGCCACGACTTCAGCCTGCTCCGTTGCTTCCATCCGTCCACCTCTCGTGCCCTCTTCGCCTCCATTCTGGCGTGCCGGGACCGACACCGGCAACACATGACCGGAGATGGGTGCGAGCCCGGCCGGCCGGTCCGGGCCGGGGAGGCCGTCCCCACCGGGGGGAGGCTCAGTGCACTCCCTGCTGGTGCTCCTCGGGAACCTGATGGGGCTCCCCGGGAATTTGGTGGTGCTCCCTGGGAACGGCCCCGGGGCCACCGGCGGCAGCACCGGGGTCACCGGCGCCGGTGAGGCCCTCGAACGGGCGGGCTTTCGGCGGCGAGACCGTGCACATGCCGCCCCACCGCCGCCGGCCGACCAGGTAGACGACGGCGGCGACGGCCGCGGCGGCCGCCCACCCCGCGCCGGTGCTGCCGGTGATGCTCGTCACCGTGATCCCGACGGCGGCGGCGAGGAGAATCAGGGGACTGAGACCACACATCGGCTTCACCTCTCCACGTCGGTGCCGACCGCCTGTTCCACAGACTACCCCCCAGGGTATCGCAGGGAGCGTGTAACAATCGGGCAGCAGGCCGCCCGGCGAGCGGCGGACCAGCTTCACCACCCTGCGGTGCCGGCGCCCTTATGCTCCACATCGATCCCCGGGGAGGTACCGAACCCATGAACACGTCAGAATCGCCGGTCAAGGTGGCACGCGACGGCCATGTCGCGACGGTCACGCTTTGTCGCCCCGGTTCCCTCAACGCCATCACCAGGGAGATGCTCATCCAGCTGGCGGCGGCGCTCGACGACTTCGCCGCGGACGACACCGTGAAGGTCGTGGTCCTGACCGGCGAGGGCCGGGCGTTCAGCGCCGGGGTGGATCTGAAGGAGCTCGGCGAGCGCCGGCTCGAGCTGGGGTCCATCGGCGACTACCTGGACACCCCCGCCCGCGATGTCATCCGGAAGCTGACGACCATGCCGAAGGTGGTGATCGCCCGGGTCAACGGGTTCTGTTTCACCGGGGCGCTGGAACTGGCGTTGGCGTGTGACCTGGTGGTGGTGGCCGCGGAGGCCAAGCTCGGCGACACGCACGCCAAGTGGGGTCTGCGCCCGACGTGGGGTATGAGCCAGCGGCTGGTGCGGGCGATCGGGATCAACCGGGCCCGGGAGCTCTCCTACACCGCCCGCACCTTCACCGGCGAGGAGGCGGCGGAATGGGGACTGGCCGTCCGAGCGGTCCCGCTCGCCGACCTGGACCGCGAGGTCGCCGAGTTGGCGGCGGCGGTGGCAGGGAACAGCCAGGGCTCGGTGGCGGCGTACAAGGACCTGTTCCGCCACGCCCTGGACAGTGGGCTGGCCGAGGGCATCGACTACGAGGAGCGGACCCACTATCCGATCCACGACACCGAGGACCGCGTCGGGCAGTTCCGCTCCTAACCGGGACGGCCATCAGGGCCGTCGTTAGGATCGGCGCCATGATCGAGGGGACAGCTCCCACGGCGGCGGACCCGGTGACCCGGGCCCGCCGCCAGAGCCTGGGTGACGTGCTCCACCGGACGGCCCGCCGGCACCCGGAGCGCCTGGCCGTGGTCGACGAGGGCCGCCGTTTCACCTACGCCGAGTTCGAAGAAGCGGTCAACCGGGCCGCCCACGCGCTGGCCGAGCGCGGCCTGGTCAAAGGGGACCGTCTCGCGCTCCTGTCGCACAACTGCTGGCAGTTCGCCGTGCTCACCTTCGCCACCGCCAAGCTCGGGGTGATCCTGGTGCCGGTCAACTTCATGCTCAACTCCGGCGAGATCGCCTACATCCTGGGCCACTGCGAGGCTCGGGCCGTGGTCGCCGAAGACTCGCTGGTAGCCACCATGGACGACGCGGTCGCCACCGCCGGGCTGCGTCCGCGGCTGCGGGGCTGCATCCGGCTGGCCGGCCCGGACCCGGGCCGGTCGGGTTGGGAGGACGTCGACGCCTGGTGGCTCACCGGCCCGGCCGGCGAACCGGACGTCATGGTGGGCGACGACGATCCGCTGCGGCTCATGTACACCTCGGGCACCGAGTCGCGCCCCAAGGGGGTGATGCTGTCCAGCCGGTCGCTGATGGCGCAGTACGTGAGCTGCATCGTCGACGGGTCGATGAGCGCCGACGACGTCGAGGTGCACTCCCTTCCCATGTACCACTGCGCCCAGCTGGACTGCTTCTTCTGCGTCGACGTCTACCTGGGTGCTACCAGCATCATCCTGCCGTCCCCGGACCCGGCGAAGCTGCTGCAGACCATCGAGGCCGAGCGGGCCACCAAGATCTTCTGCCCTCCCACCGTGTGGATCTCGCTTCTGCGCCACCCGCAGTTCGACCGGACCGACCTGTCGTCGCTCCGCAAGGGCTACTACGGGGCGTCACCCATGCCGGTCGAGGTGCTGAAGGAGATGCAGCAGCGGCTCCCCGACCTCCGGCTGTGGAACTTCTACGGCCAGACCGAGATGGCTCCTCTGGCCACCATCCTGTTGCCGCACGAGCAGTCGCCGCGAGCCGGGAGCGCCGGCCGGGCGGCCATCAACGTGGAGACCTCGGTGGTGGACGAGCACGACCGGCCGGTGCCTCCCGGCGCGGTCGGTGAGATCGTCCACCGCAGCCCCCACGCCACGCTCGGCTACTACAAGGACGAGGAAAAATCAGCGGCCGCGTTCCGCAACGGCTGGTTCCACTCCGGGGACCTGGGGGTGATGACCGAGGACGGTTACCTGTCGGTGGTGGACCGCATCAAGGACATGATCAAGACCGGCGGGGAGAACGTCGCCAGCCGGGAGGTCGAAGAGGCGCTGTTCGAGCTGGACGGCGTCGCCGAGGTGGCCGTCTTCGGCATCAGCCATCCTCAGTGGGTGGAGGCGGTCACCGCCGTGGTGGTCCCCCGACCGGGGAGCGCCCTGACCGCCGAGGACGTCCTGGCCCATGCCCGGAACCGGCTGGCGGGCTACAAGCGACCCAAGTACGTGGTCTTCGCCGATGCCCTACCGAAGAACCCCAGCGGCAAGATCCTCAAGCGGCAACTCCGCGAGCAGTACCG
>JAKAXG010000336.1 GCA_021827225.1 Actinomycetes bacterium
CGATCTGACCCGCTTGGCCCCGAGCGCCCGGGCCGCCTCGCCGGCCTTCTCGACGCCCTCCGCGGTGCCGGCGATGACGACCTGGCCCGGAGCGTTGTCGTTGGCCGACCAGGCCCCGTCGATCCCCTCGCAGGCCTGGCGGACCAGGTCCGGGTCGAGCCCGAGCACAGCGGCCATGGTCCCCGGGGCGGCGTCGGCGGCCGACTGCATGGCTTCGCCCCGGGCGGCCACCAGCCGGGCGCCGGCGTCGGCCGGCATGGCGTCGGCCGCAACCAGGGCGGTGTACTCGCCCAGGCTGTGGCCGGCGACCGCCGCCACCGGGACGTATTCGAGGCCGTTGGAGCGGGCCGCGTACAGGGTGACCAGGCTGAGGGTGTAGGCCGCCAGTTGGGCGTTGCGGGTGGCCTTGAGCGTCTCCGCGTCGGCCTTGGTGAGCAGCGCCGCAACGTCGCGCCCGGTCGCCTCGGAGATCTTCTCGACCACGGCCCACGCCGGGTGGTTGACCCACGGGGCGCCCATCTCCGGTCTCTGGGAGCCCTGTCCGGGAAAAAGAAGTGCCAGCATCCGCCTGACGCTAATGGTCGCGGCGGCGTCCATTTTTCCTAGGACGTCCTACAATGAGGATGTGCAACCGATCACCCTCACCGACGAGCAGAAGGCGTTCCGGGCGGCCATCCGCCACCTGGCCGAGGAGCGCTTCGCCCCCCGTGCTGCCGAGGTGGACGCCACCGGAGAGTTCAGCTGGGACAACTTCAAGGACTGCGTGGCCATGGACCTGCCGGGGATGAGCATCCCCGAGGAGTACGGCGGGTCCGGGGCCGACCACGTCACCCAGGCCATCATGGTCGAGGAGCTGGCCCGGGTGTGCGCCTCCACCAGCCTGATGATGGGGGTGAACGGCCTGGCCATGACCCCCATCGTCAACTGGGCGTCCCACGAGCTCGAGGCCAGGTACCTGCCCAGGGTGGCGAGCGGCGAGAGCCAGGGCAGCTACTGCCTCTCCGAAGCGGAGGCGGGTAGCGACGTGGCGGCGATGACGACCCGGGCGGTGCGCGACGGCGACTCCTATGTGCTCAACGGGCGCAAGCAGTGGATCACCAACGCCGGTATCTCCGACATCTACGTGGTGTTCGCCAAGACCGACCCGGCGGCCGGCGCCAAGGGGGTGAGCTGCTTCCTGGTGGAGAAGGACATGGGCCTGCAGATCGGCAAGCTCGAGCACAAGCTGGGCATCCACGGCAGCCCGACCGGCGAGGTCATCCTGGAGGACGTGAGGGTGCCGGCCGCCAACATGATCGGCGAGGAGGGCCAGGGTTTCATGATCGCCATGCACACCCTCGACCGCACCCGCCCGATCATCGCCGCCCAGGCCGTCGGGATCGCCCAGGGCGCCATCGACTACGCGGCCGGCTACATGAAGGAGCGCAAGACGTTCGGCAAGGCCATCGCGGAGTACCAGGGCCTGCAGTTCATGCTGGCCGACATGGCCATGAAGACGGAGGCGGCCCGGACCCTCACCTACCGGGCGTGCGCCATCATCGACGAGGGAGACACCGACAGGGAGCTGAATTCGGTCGGGGCCATGGCCAAGTGCTTCGCCTCCGACACCGCCATGGCGGTGACGACCGACGCGGTGCAACTGCTCGGCGGGTACGGCTACACCACCGACTTCCCGGTGGAGCGGATGATGCGCGACGCCAAGATCACCCAGATCTACGAGGGCACCAACCAGATCCAGCGCATCGTCATCGCCCGGAACCTCCTGCGCTGAGGCAGTTCTGGATCCCCGGCGTGACAGCGCTCTGGCCTCGCCGCGGGTTACCCTGCGCCTCCCATAGGACGGCGACGCTCCCTTCCCCGTAAGGTCACGACAGGAACCCTGTCGGTCCTGCTCGCCGCTCTTGTCGCTTCGTGCGCCAAGAGCGGGCCGACCTCCGCCCGCCGGGGACCCACCACCACGCCCGCCGCTACCACCTCCACGACCGGAGCGCCTGCGCCCGGACCGGTTGCCATCACCGCTCCCGCCTATCTCGGCGTCCCCTTCGCCCCCCACGCCTGCATCGAGTACCCCCCGCTGGCGAGGGCCAACGGAACCACCGTGTTCATCGACGCCGGGCACGGCGGAGCCAACGCCGGGGCGACGGGTGCAGGCCCTCCCGGCTCAGGAGTGAACGAGGCGACGGCGACCCTGGCCATCGCCTTGGACGTGCTCCCTGTCCTCGAGCGGGCGGGCTACCGGGTGGTCCTGTCGCGCACGACGGACACCTCGGTGGCCGCCCCGGCGTCGGTGACGGGCCCCAACGGCATCCATCTCGACAACGAGGCCCGGGTGGCGTGCGCCAACGCCGCCGGGGCCGGCCTCCTGGTAGGTATCTACATGGACGGCTTCGCCGATCCGAACGTGGGAGGGGCCGAGACGATCTACGACGCGGCCCGCCCGTTCGCCGCGCAGAGCGCCCGCTTCGCCGGGATCCTCCAGCACGACGTGCTCGCCTCGATGCGGGCCGCCGGCTGGAGCGTCCCCGATCGCGGTGTCCAGACCGATGTCGGTCTGGGCTCCGCGACCCCGGGGGCGCCCGCAGGCTGGAACCACATATTCCTGCTCGGGCCCGCCTATCCCGGATGGAACGACCACCCCAGTGACATGCCCGGTGCGCTGATCGAGCCGCTGTTCGTCACGGATCCCGCTGAGGACGCCATCGTGGCCAGCCAGGCAGGAGACCGGAGCATCGCGGCAGGGGTGGCGAAGGCCATCGAGTCGTTCCGTCCGTGACAGAGCCCGACCGTCGGGGCCGGCCGATCCCTGCGTTCTGAGGCGGGACGCGTGCTGAATCCGGCCGAGCTCGATCAGGTCGTCACGGCATCGGCCCCACGCTGAAGCCGGTGAGGGTGAGGGTTGCGTCAGGGGCGCCAACGCCGTTCTCGAAGAAACAGCCGCCGCCGAAGGACAGACCTATGCCCGTCACGTGACTGGCGGCCGCCGCGAACCCGGCGCTGTAGGCACCGGTGCCGAAGTGGCCGTAGTAGTCGGACCAGTCGGCGCCCGCCACGGTGGTGGTCAGCGTCATGGTCCCGTTCGCCAGGACGGCTGACTCCGGGTTGGACCACCAGTAGTTGGTCTCGTCGAAGCCCCCGGCGTTGGACGTCTCGAAGAACAGCCTGGCGCTGGGCTGGGCCGTGCAGCCGCTGGATCCCTCGCCGTAGTAGGTGAAGCCGGTGCCACTGATGGTGTAGGTGGCGGTCACGGTCTTACCGGATATGTCACCCAGGAGCGCTCCCTTCTGGGAACCCTGGGTCGCTATGAGCAGCGCCGTGTCGGGTGTGGTCGTGAAGTGGAAGCTGGCGAGTCCGACCGCCGGTCTGGCCGCCTGCGCTTCGGAGAGGGCCCGTCCCGATGGCGTGTAGACCCCGACGTGCCAGTTGGACGCCGTAGCGGGGCTGGCCACAGCCGGGCTGGCCAGGCCGCCTACCAGGCCGAACGTGAGCGCCCCCGCGATGGCAGCCGATCGATGGATCCGTAGCATTCCTGTACCCCCTTGATCGATGGTTCCCCTGCGGGGCCGGCGGCTATCCCTCTTCCGGCGGCCGTGCCCGTACAGTTCGGGGCGAATGGCGCGTACACCGTCGGGTCGGGGACCTCGAGCCCAGCTCGGGGAAATATAGGCCATCCGGACGAGTCGGCCAAGAGGCCGAACGTCAGCAAAGGGCACTCCCGCCGGAGGTCCCGTGGGCTCCGGCCGGGGAGCGTGATTGGGGGCCGATGGATGGTTAGTGCAATACTGGCACTATGCACATGACTTCCGGATGCCCCGCTCGGGT
Source organism: Actinomycetes bacterium (assembly GCA_021827225.1). The sequence continues at coordinate 3,820 of JAKAXG010000336.1, forward strand.
GCGCCCGGTGGCCGGCCGCGGAGCTCCCACGGACCCGGTCCGGGCACAGATCCGTAGATGAGCCCCAACGACTCCTCCGGCACCACCAGGGACAACGAGGCCGAACAGGCGCTGAGGTCCCCCAACCCCGGCGGAGGGCCGGGAAGCGGGCTGAGATGGCGGCCCGGGACCGGGGTGCCGGGCTGGAGGCGGGTGGCCAGCGCTCTCGGAGTCCGGATCAACGCCATGGCCTACCTGCCCAAGTGGCTGATCCTGGCGTCGGTCATCGGGGTGATCGCCGGACTCGGGGCCATCGTGTTCTACGAGGCCCTGAAGCTGGCGACCGACCTGTTCCTCGGTGTGCTGGCCGGGTACAAGCCCCCGTCGCCGGCGGGCGAAGGGGGCGGGGCCGGGACGGGTCACTACGTAAGAGCCTGGGCCATACCCCTGGTGGTGATGCTGGGCGGCCTGCTGGCCGGCTTCATCGTCTTCACCTGGGCCCCGGAGGCGGAGGGCCACGGCACCGACGCCGCCATCGACGCCGTTCACCACAACCCGCGGGGCATCCGGCTGAGGGCGGTGATCATCAAGATCGTGGCCTCCGCCATCACCATCGGGGCGGGTGGTTCGGGCGGACGGGAGGGACCGACGGCCCAGATCAGCGCCGGGTTCGGCTCGCTGCTGGCCCGCCTCCTCGACCTTTCCCCCGAGGATGGCCGGATCGCCGTGTCGGTCGGTATCGGGTCGGGGATCGGGGCCATATTCAGCGCCCCGCTGGGAGGGGCGGTGCTGGCCGCCGATATCGTCTACCGCGACGACTTCGAGTTCTCGGCGCTGCTGCCGGGCACCTTCGCGTCGATAATCGCCTACGCCATCTTCGGCGCCGTGTTCGGGTACTCCCCGCTGTTCGCCATACCCGGCGGCTACAGCTTCCACCAGCCCCTGCAACTGTTGTGGTTCGCCATGATCGGATTGCTGGCCGGGGGGATCGGCCTGCTGTACTCCAGGTCCTTCTACGGCCTGGTGTCCCTCACCGTCAAGATGCCGTTCACCCGCAAGCTGCGCCCCGCCGTCGGCGCCCTGGCCGTGGGCCTGCTGGCCCTGTGGCTGCCGGAGGTGCTCGGCACCGGCTACGGCTGGGTGCAGAAGGGCCTGAGCGGCGAGTTGCTGCACACGCCCATCTACATCATCCTCCTGCTTCCACTGGTACGGATCCTGGCCACCTCCCTGTCCATCGGCACGGGCGGGTCCGGCGGCGTGTTCGGGCCGGGCATGGTGATCGGGGCGTTCACCGGCCTGGCCGTGTGGCGCATCCTCGAGCCGTTCGCCCCGGCGGTGGGCCACGACCCGGCGCCCTTCGTGATCGTCGGCATGATGGCGATGTTCGGCGGGATAGCCAGGGCGCCGCTGGCGGTGATGCTGATGGTGGCCCAGATGACCGGCAGCATCGCCCTCCTGGCCCCGGCCATGGTGGCCGTGGCGATCGCCTGGTTCATCGTCGGGCGAAGCGATGACAGCATCTACCGCTCGCAGCTGAAGAGCCGGGCGGACTCGGTGTCGAGCCGGCTGGAGGCCGGGCTGCCGACGCTGGCCACCCTCAGGGTGTCGGCGGTCATGAGCCCGCCCCGGGCCGTCCTCCACGAGCGCACGCCGGCCCACGAGGCGCTGCAGGTGCTCGAGGCGATGGGTCTGCCCGGCGCACCCGTCGTCGACCCGCACTCCACCTACCTCGGCACCGTTGAGACGGCGGGACTGGCCCAGCAGGCTGAGGTCGACGGGGCCACGGTCAGCTCCCTCGTCGACACCACCACCCAGACCGTGGCCGC
>JAKAXG010000337.1 GCA_021827225.1 Actinomycetes bacterium
GCCGCTCGTCGGTGGCGGCGGGCGGTGGCGATTGGCGGATTTCTGCCCGCAGAGGGCAGAAATCCGCCAATCGGGGCCGGGGATACGCCCAGCGGGGAGCGGGTAGCGTCCGTGCCGTGGCCCCCGATAGATCCCCTTTCGACCTGAGCCTCGAGCAGCTCCGGCTCCGGAGGAGCGCCAAGTGGCGGGCAGCCGACCCCGACGTGCTGCCCCTGTGGGTGGCCGAGATGGACGTCCTGCCTGCTCCCGCCGTCGTCGAGGTGCTGAAGGAGGCTCTGGACCGGGGCGACACCGGATACTCCTACGGGGGCGAGTACGCCGAGGCCTACGGCGCCTTCGCCGAGGACCGCTGGGGGCCCGGTTCCTTCGACCCGGCCCGCAGCGCCCTGGTCCCCGATGTCATGCTCGGAGCGGTTGAGCTGCTGAAGCTGGTCACCGGGCCCGGCGACGCGGTGGTGGTGACGCCACCCGTGTACCCGCCGTTCTACGCCTTCGCCGAGCACCTGGGCCGGCGGGTGGTGGAGGTCCCGTTGACGGCGGAGCGCCGGCTGGACCTCCCGGCCCTGGCCGACACCTTCGCAACCGTGTCCGCCGTGGGCGGGGCGGCGTTCCTTCTCTGCAACCCGCACAACCCGACCGGCACGGTGCACTCCGCCGACGAGCTGGCCGGGGTGGCGGCGGCGGCCGAGGCCACCGGAGTGCGCGTCGTCGCCGACGAGATCCACGCACCGCTCGTGCTGCGGGGGGCGACCTTCACGCCCTACCTGAGCGTTCCGGACGCCGGCCGGGGATTCGCCCTGGTCTCGGCGTCGAAGGCGTGGAACCTGCCCGGCCTGAAAGCCGCGGTCGCCTTCGCCGGGCCGGAGGCCGCCGGCGACCTGGCCCGGCTCCCCGAGGAGGTGAGCCACGGACCGAGCCATCTCGGCGTCCTGGCCCACACCGCCGCCCTCTGTCACGGCCGGGAATGGCTCGACGACGTCCTCGACGGCCTGGATCGCAACCGGGCATTGCTCGCCGATCTGCTGGAGGCCCACCTGCCATCGGTGCGCTGGGTTCCCGGGCAGGGTACCTACCTGGCGTGGCTGGACTGCGCCGATCTGCCGGGCGTGGCGGCCTACGGCGAAGACGGGCCGGCCCGCGGCGATGCGAGCGCCCGGGTCGGTGCAGCGGCGTGGTTCCTGGACCACGCCCGGGTGCTGCTCAGCTCCGGGCCGGCGTTCGGCTCCGGGGGCGAGCGCTGCGCCCGGCTCAACTTCGCCACATCGGCCAGCGTGCTCAGCGCGGCGGTGGAGCGGATGGGCGAAGCGGTCGCCGCCGTCCCCAGCCGGTCACGGCTGCCCTGAGCGGGGCGGCTTCCGGTTCCGGGGAGCGGTCACAGCCCGGCGTAGAGGGCGTCGATGAGGGCCCGGTTGCGGGTGCTCTGCCACCGGGGGATCACATCGTTCATCACATAGCCGAACGCCACGGACCGGGCCGGGTCGGCAAAGCCGACGGCCCCGCCAGTACCGAAATGCCCGAACGCCCCGGGGCTGGGGCCGAACCGGCGCCGCGGGGACGTGGGCACGAACCCGAGCCCGAAGGCGGCCGGCTCGCCCAGCACCGGGCAGTCACCCTCGGACTGGACGCGCGTGGCCTCTGCGGTCAGAGCCGGGCTCAGGACCCGGCCCGCCTCCAGCATGCCGGCGTAGAAGGCGGCCAGACCGGCAGCCGAGCCGTGACCGTTGGTGGAGGGGATCTGGGCCCGGCGCCACTCGGCGGTGTTGACCACCCCCAACGACGAGTAACCGGGCGGGTTGAAATAGCCGAGGCGGATCATGGATGCCTCGCCCCTCTCCTCCCCCGTTCCGGGCGGCGGCGCCGCACCGGCCGACCGGCCGGAGGCGAAGTAGACGGTGGCGCAACGTCCGAGGTCCCCCTCCGGCACCCCGAAGTGGACGTCGGCGCCCAGCTCGGCGGCGATCCCGGACAGCAGCGTGCCCGGCATCTGGCCGGTGACCCGCCGGGCGATCTCCCCCACCAGATGGCCGTAGGTGTTGGTGTGGTACACCAACCTGCTGCCCGGCTCGAACCAGGCCGGGGTCGCGGCCAGCGCCGCGGTCATGGTCTCCCACGACCAGAGGTCGTCGTCGGTCAGCGGGACGGAGATCGCGGGGACCCCGGCGCGGTGGCTGAGGGCGTGGCGCAGGGTGGCCGAGCGCTTGCCTCCGGCCCCGAACTCAGGCCACAGCGACAGCACCGGCTCATCCAGGTCGACGAGGCCCCGGTCGACCAGGCGCAACACCAACGAAGCCACCAGCGGCTTGCCCGCCGAGTAGAAGTCCACCAGCGTGTCCCGCTCCCAAGGCCGTCCCGTCCCGGCGTCAGCCAGCCCGCCCCACAGGTCCACGACCGTCTCGCCGCCGACCCGGGCGCACACCGACGCCCCGACCTCGCCCCGCCCGGCGAAGTTGGCCTCGAACTCGGCGCGCACCCCCTCCAGCCCGGGGGCGACCCAGCCGTGGATGTCGACCATGCCTCATGCTGGCACAGCAGCCCGGCCCGATCCGGGGCGGTGCGCTGGTGACCAAGGTCCCTCTCCGCCGGTGCGGGTGCCGGTCTAGGGTCCAATGTCGGGGTTGACCGGCTCAACCCGCAGGTCGGGCGCGGCAGCAAAGGGACCAGAATGTCGGTTCGGAACAAGCTTCGGATGCTCATCGGAGCCACGGCGGCCGCGGTGGCGGTGTCCAGCTTCGCTCCGATGGCGTCTGCCACCACGGTACCCCCCGGTTCGAGCGGGACGGTGAGCAACAAGCTGTACGCCGTCTCCTGCACCGGTTCGGGCACCTGCGTGGCGGTAGGCGCCGCCCAGAGCGGCCCGGCGGGCGAGGAGCGGACCCTGGTGGAGCTGTCGCTCGGCGGAGGATGGGCCATCATCCCGAGCCCCAACCTGGGCAGCGGCACCAACAGCCTCTACGGAGTGTTCTGCACCGACGCCACGTTCTGCATGGCGGTCGGTTCATCCGGTAGCGGGTTCACCGACCGGACCCTCGCGGAACGCTGGAACGGTTCGGACTGGGCCATCGTTCCCAGTCCGAACCCCACGAGCGTCGACAGCCTGCAGAGCGTTTCGTGCACCAGCGCCAGCAGTTGCGTCGCCGTGGGATTCGGCAGCACCGGGTTCCCGATCAAGACCCTGATCGAGTCCTGGGACGGCACCGTCTGGTCGGTAGTGCCGAGCCCCAACCCCACCACCGGCGACGACGTGCTCAACAGCGTCGCCTGCAGCACCCCCTCGGCGTGCGTGGCGGTGGGCTACTCCTACGTCGCCGCGGACGAGCGGGCGCTCATCGAGTCCTGGAACGGCACCGTCTGGTCGGTCGTGCCCGTCCCCGCCCCGAGCGGCGACCTCAGCGACAACCTCCGCAGCGTCTCGTGCGCCAACCCGACCTCCTGCATGGCCGCGGGCCAGCGCCTGACCGCCGGCGGGTCCGGACTGACGCTGACCGAACTGTGGAACGGTGCCAACTGGTCTGTGGTGCCGAGCCCGAATCCGGGCACCGCTTACAGCACCCTCCAGGGCGTCTCGTGCCCCACCGCGTCGCGCTGCACGGCCGTCGGCTGGGCCAACACCGGCGAGCTGCAGCAGACCCTGGCCGAATCCTGGGACGGCGCCTCGTGGTCGGTGGTCGCCAGTCCCAACCCCTACGGCAGCACGACCAACAGCCTCTACAGCGTGTCGTGCCGCAGCGGGACAGACTGCGTGGCGGCGGGATACGCCGGAACCGGAGTGACGCTGATCGAGTCATGGAACGGAGTGACGTGGTCGCTGCAGCCCAGCCCGAACGTCTCCGTGCTGGTGCAACCGGTGGTCGGGATGGCGGCCCTGCCGGCGGGCAACGGGTACTGGCTGACCGACTCCGCCGGTGACGTCACGGCCTACGGGGCGGCCCGGCTCTACGGATCGCTGGCGGGCCGGGCGCTCCAGGCCCCGGTCACCGGGATCGTGACCACAGCCGATGGGGGCGGCTACTGGTTGGTCGCGGCCGACGGAGGGGTCTTCGCGTTCGGTGACGCCCGCTTCTACGGCTCCATGGGAGGAACCCGCCTCGACGCCCCCATCGTGGGGATGGCCCCGGCTCCCGACGGGCGGGGTTACTGGCTGGCCGGGGCGGACGGAGGGGTATTCAGCTTCGGTGACGCCGCCTTCCTGGGCTCGATGGCCGGGCACCCCCTGGCCCGGCCCGTGGTCGGGATGGCCGTCGACGACGCCACCGGGGGTTACCGGCTGGTTGCCGGCGACGGGGGTGTCTTCTCCTTCGGCGCACCGTTCTACGGTTCGGCCCCTCCGGTCGTGCTGGACCAGCCGGTACGGGCGATGGCCTCGACACCAGCATCCCGGGGCTACTGGTTGGCCGCCGCTGACGGAGGGGTCTTCGCCTACGGTGAAGCCGCCTTCTACGGGTCCATGAGTGGAGGGTTCCTTGCCGCGCCGGTGGTGGGGATGGCGGCCGACCCGGCCACCTCCGGGTACTGGCTGGTAGCCGCAGACGGAGGAGTTTTTTCCTTCAACGCCCCCTTCTTCGGGGCGGGCTGACCGGAGCCGTCAGAAGCCGAGAACCACCCGGTGGGTGCCCGCCGGGAGACGCACACTCCAGCCCCCGGCCGGGTCCGCCGTGGCGGCCAGGCTTCCGGGGGAACCGTCGACGGTCAGGCTCACCGGCCGGGCCGTCACAACGGCGTACACCGCGGCCTCCGAGTAATAAGCCAGATCCATGGTCGCCGGTCCGGTGGCGGCCGACGACAGCTCCCCGGTGAAGCGGGTCAGGCCGGGACCGGCAGGAGCGCCCCCCGACCATTGCACCGAGTGCTGACCGGCGGGCACGATGGCCACCCCGGAGGCGGTCGGCCACGGCACACCGTCGATGCGGACACGGGAATCCGGCACGCCGGCGGGGGCGTGAACCGTGACGGTCCAGGGGGTGATTATCCCGGTGTAGGTCGTCTGCACGGACCCGGCCAGGGCCGCGGTGAGCGTGGCCAGATCAGCGGGGCTGACGGTCCCCAGCGCGTACACCCCCACCCGGCCGGAGTAGGCGGCGGCCGTGGCCGCGGCCAGGTCCAGCTCCCCTCCGGTCATCTTGGAGGTGGGGCGGGCACCCGGGCGATCCACCACGTTGAGATCGATCAGTCCCATGCCGGGCGGGGTGAGGGCCTCGAGCTCAGCCGTGATTCGGGTGTAGCGCAGCGGCCCATCGGTCCATGTGGTGAAAGGGTCCTCGATCTCGAGGGTCGCCCCTCCCTGGCGGGCCACCGCAGCCAACGCGGTGACGTCGCTCCCCACGCCGGCCGCTTCGGTCGGATCCAGGAGGCTGTCGACGACCGTCAGTTCGAACGCCATGTTCCGGGCGCCGGGCAGGCCGTTGAGCTGGGACAGCATCTGCCGGTTCAACTCGGTCACGAGCTGGGTACGGAACTGCATGAACGCCGCCATGTTGGTCTTCGGGTTCTTCCCGAACAGGGCCAGGGCCCCCGCGCTGAAGGGGGTGAAGGTGCCCGGGTCGGTGGGGGGCTGGAAGTACATCTCGGCGACGTTGACGCCGTCCCACGGGTTGTTCAGCAGGACCTGGTCCCACTGCTGCCAGGC
>JAKAXG010000338.1 GCA_021827225.1 Actinomycetes bacterium
TGGTCCCAGCCCGGCGCCGCCGCGTCGACGTGGCCTGGGGCATTGCGTTCCTGTGGGGCCTGGTGCTCTACCAGCAGATCAACGCGACCAGCGTCTACGGCACCGTCGACGACTGGCTGAACAGCCACCTCGCCTTCCCCCACTATCCCAACCCGGTCGCCTACATCGGCCTGATCGCGCTGGGTGCCGCTGTGACGGCCGCCATCGCCTGGCTGGTGAGCTCCGGCCTGGGCAAGAGGTCTGCGGATTTCGTGCGCTCCGGGAGCTTCCTGGATCGCCAGTCGCGGTTCCGCAGCTTCTTCATCCCGATGGCCTACGGGCTCATCCCGGTCGTCGGTGCCGACTACTTCGCCCGCCAGCTCCCCAAGTTCTTCCAGTACTCCCCGCGGGTCATCACCTCGGTGCAGCACCTGGCCGGCTTCTCATCCACCCACTCCCCCATCTACCACTTCCACCTGATGACCAACGGCTGGATCGTCTTCACCCAGGTGGCCATCATCGCGGTGGGCACCCTGGCCGCGGCATGGAGCACCTGGAAGATCTCCGGACGTGAGCTGGTCTCCATAAGCCGCTCCGCGATCGGCGTCCGGCTGGCCACCTTGAGCGTGGTCCTGGCGGCGGGTGCCGCCGCATCCCTGCTCTACGTGATCATGCACGCCGCCGACTGAGAGGAACAGACACCATGACTCTCACCGAACCTCCCGCAACCCGCGAACCCGCCTGCAGCATCACCGTCCTCACCGACCGCTGTGCCGGATGCCAGGAATGCGTGATCCGCTGCCCGACCGGCGCCCTCGGCATCGATCCCGAACGCTGGGTCGTCGACACCGATGACAGCCTGTGCGTCGGTTGCCGCCAGTGCGAGCGCACCTGCCCCTTCTCCGCCATCGACATAAGCGGGCCGGTCATGGCGGCGCCGCGCACCGCTGCACGGAGCCTGCACCCTGCTGACATTGCCGGTGACATCAGCGAGATACGCTCCGGCCTGGCCGGCTGGGACGAGGCCCGGGCGGAGGCGGCACGCTGCCTGCGCTGCCCGGACCCGACCTGCGTGCGGGGCTGTCCCGCCCACAACGACATCCCCGGCTTCATCTCCGCCATATCCGACGGTGACCTCGGACGGGCGTACGAGATCCTGGGCCGGACCACCACCCTGCCGGACGTGTGTTCCCGGGTGTGCGACCAGGCCACGCAGTGCGAGGGCTCCTGCAGCTGGTCGCTGGCCGGTGCCACCCCGGTCGCCATCGGGGCCCTGGAGCGGTTCGTCACCGAGTGGGCCCCCGCACCGCCCCTGGAGCGCAGCTCGTCGGAGGGGGAGGGCCTGTCGGTCGGCATTGTGGGTTCGGGTCCGGCGGGCATCGGCGCCGCCCACGAGCTGCTCGCCGCCGGAGCGGCGGTGACCGTCTATGAGGCCGACGACCGCCCCGGGGGCATGCTGAACTGGGGCATACCCGAGTTCACGCTGCCGGGAGCCGTTCGGACGCGGCCCTGGGAGGCCCTGACAGACGCCGGCGCGGACCTGCGCTGCGGGGTGAAGGTGGGAGCCGGCGACCTGGACGCCCTGCTCCTGGAGCACGATGCCCTCATCCTCGCCCACGGGGCCGGGATCGCCCTCAGCCTTCCGGTCCCCGGCGCCGACCTGCCCGGCGTGGAGGACGCCACCAGCTTCCTCCACCGGGCCAAGGCGGCGCTCGACTCCGGCGGGACGCTCCCCGACCTCCAGCCGGGAGGCTCCGGGCCTCGCACGGTGCTGGTCCTCGGGGCGGGCAACACCGCCATGGATGTGGCGCGCAGCGCCGTCCGCCTCGGGGGCCGGCCCATCTGCATCGACTGGATGGACCGTCGCTACGCCCCGGTCCGGCCGGACGAGCTGGCCGAGGCCGAGGAGGAGGGGGTGGAGATCCGCTTCTCCTCGACCCTCGAGGCGCTGGAGCCATCCGACGGGGGAAGGGTCGGTCGGGCGCGCATCGCCAGGACGGTGCAGAAGAGCGCCGGCGAGCGCCCCGAGGTGGTGGGCGGGAGCACGGCGGTGGAGGCGGTCGACCTGGTGGTGATGGCCATGGGTTACCGGGTCGATCCGGTCCTCGCCGCGCTGCTGCCCGGCACCCCCATCCGCCGGCAGGCCGAGGGAGTACCCGATCGCGGCTGGCAGGCCAGCGGGATACTCGCGAACCGCGCCCCAGAGTTCGCCCGGCGCAAGCCCGTGGGCGAGCTGGCTCTCGGCCGGGAGGTGGCGCTGATGGCCTGCGCGCTGCCGTACCGGGAGCGGACCTGGGTGGCGGGCGACGCCCTGGTCGGGCCGTCGACGGTCGTCGAAGCCATGGCCCAGGGACGGCGGGCCGCCTTTTCCATCCTTGACTCCCGGCCGAGGGGGCCCGCGTCGGGGGCCGGCGCCTCCCTGCCGCGGGTGCTCGTCGCCTACCAGAGCCGCGGTGGGCGCACCAGGGCCCTGGCCGCCGAGGTTGCCGACCGGCTGGCCGGCTCCTCGCGGTCCGTGCGGCTGCTCCCGCTCCATCAGGTGGGGAGGACCGAGCTGGCCTCCTGCGATGTCCTGATCGTCGGCACCTGGGTGGAGGGGATGGTCGTCGCCGGTGTGGGGCCGGCGAAGGCGACCACCCGCTGGCTGGACGCGCTACCGCCCCTGCCGGGCAAGCGTGTCGGGGTGTTCTGCAGCTACGGGGTGGCGCCCAGGAAGACGCTGGCGATCATGCGTCAGGCGTTCGAACAAAGAGGGGCCGAGGTGGTCGCCGAGGTCGCCATCGGCCGGTCGTCCGCGGGTGGCCCGGCCTCCCTGGCGGCGGCCGTGGCCTCGACGGACAGGGTATCTTCAGCGATGGGGTAGACCTGTAGCCGTGGACCTGACTTTGTCCCGACGGGGTGACTACGTGATGCGCTCGGCCATGTCGCTGGCCCGAGCGTACGACCAGCCCAAACCGAGGAAGATCCGGGAGGTGGTGGCCGACACCGAGGTGCCCCAGAGCTTCGCCTCCCAGATCCTCGCCGATTTGGTGCGGGCAGGGCTGGCCACCTCCAGGGCCGGCCGGGACGGCGGTTACCGCCTGGCCCGCCCGCCTGCGCAGATCAGCCTGCTCGAGGTGATCGAGGCCAGCGAGGGCCCGCTGCGGGCCAACCGCTGCGCTCTCGGTGAGGGACCGTGCCGGTGGGATGCGGTGTGCCCGCTGCACGAGACCTGGGGCGAGGCGACCGTCCTGCTGAGGGAACTTCTCGGCCGTACCGACCTGGCCAGCCTCGCCGAGCGCGACCGGGCCATCGAGGAGGGCGTCTATGCGATACCGCCCGACTCCCATCGGGCGCACCCCACTTCCGTTTCCGTGGAGGACGCGGTGCAGGTGGAGCTGCCCCTGCCGGCGGTCAAGGCGGTCCTGGCGTCGCCGGGCGACCAGCTGAAGAAGGTCGTGAGCGACGCCTCGGGCGCCGGCCTCGCCGGCCGCGGCGCGGCGCAGGTCTCGGTCAGCGAGCTCACCCTCACCCCGGGGGCGGCCGACCGCCGCCGCAAGGCCGGCTCGCCCTCGACCTACATGCTGGCCTGGCGGGCGACCGGCGGCGGGAGGGAGGGCAGGATCGAAGCGGATCTGGTGGTCGAAGCGGTCGACCCCGACCGCTGTGAGATCAGGCTGCGAGGAACGTGGTACGAGAACAGGGCGTCCGAGGTGCCGGCCGCCCACCTCGAGGGCCGCATCCGGCGGATGCTGCGGCTCTTCCTGCGGGGGCTGGCCCTGATGATCGAACTGGAACCCGCCGACCGGCAGGTCGGGTCCTCCCGCTGAGTCCGGGGCGGAGAGAAGACACAGCCACAGCGGCTGCCACTTTTATCTGCCAACATTTCGTTTAGTTCTCAACTAGAGGTTTCGCGATGCGAGCCCTAGGATGCGCCCGTGACCCTGCGCATCCGATTCGTCGAGCCCCGCCCGGCCGGCCGCAACGTGTATGACCTGACGCTTCTCCCCCGCCTCGGCCTGCCGCTGCTGGCCACGATCCTGGCCGACGCGGGCCACGACACCCGCGTCTGGTGCGACGTGCTCTCCCCGGTGGACCTCGAAGACTGCATGGGCGCCGACCTGGTGGGCATCTCCACCACGACCGCCACCGCCCCGGCCGCCTACGCCCTGGCCGACCTGCTCGAACGGGGCGGCACCCCGGTCGTCCTGGGCGGCCCGCACGTCACCTTCATGGTCGACGAGGCACTGGGCCACGCCCCCTACGTCGTGCGCGGCGAAGGGCAGGCGACCATCGTCGAGCTGGTGGAGGCCATGGAGGGGCACCGTCACCTCGACGGCATCGCTGGGCTGTCGTATCGCGGCGATGACGGTGAGCCCCGGCACAACCCTCAGCGGAGCCGCTGCAGCCAGGAGCAGTTCGAGCAGCTGCCCATACCGGATCTCAGCCTCCTCCACGGCCACGAGACCATGGGCGTCAAGCCGATCATGACCCAGTGGGGCTGCCCGTTCGACTGCGAGTTCTGCTCCGTCACCGCCATGTTCTCGCGGGCGGTGCGCTACCGCCGCCCGGAGCAGGTGATCGAGGAGATGGCCGGTCTCGACGCCGAGCGGCTCTTCTTCTACGACGACAACTTCGTGGTGAACAAGGCGCGTACGGCGTCGCTGCTCTCGGCCATGATCTCCGAGGGGCTCACCCCCGCCTGGTTCGCTCAGGTCCGCGCCGACGCCGCCCTGCGATCCAGAGCGCGCCCGGAACTCGACGAGGAGTTCCTCTCGCTCATGAGCAGGGCGGGCTGCCGGATGGTGATGATCGGAATCGAGACGATCACCGACGACGGGCTGGCAGAGATCGGGAAGCGGTTGGAGGTGTCGACCATCGAGGCGGCGGTGCAGGGGTTCCACCGGCACGGCATAGCCGTGCACGGCATGTTCGTGGCCGGCCTCGACACCGACACCACGGCCAGCGCCGACGTCACGACGGCATTCGCCCACCGGCTCGGCATCGACACCTTCCAGCTGATGGTGGAAACACCGCTGCCCGGAACCAAGCTCTGGGACCGGATCTCCCCGGAGGGGCGGCTGCTGACCTCCGACTGGTCGCTCTACGACGGCCACCACGTGGTCATGCGGCCGGCCCAGATGACCCCGCTCGAACTGCAGCTGAGCGTGTTCGCGGCGATGAGCCGCTTCTACTCGTGGCCGGCCATCGTCCGCTCCGGTCTGGCCGGCCTGCTCCACCGTCTACCCGACATCGGGCGACCGGGAGCCCCCAGCTCCGACCGGCTCCTGCCAGCCCTGGCCAGGGCGGCCAAGGCCCACAGCTGGGAGGACATCACTCCCCTGCTCGGGCTGGCCGTGCCCGAGGCGGCGCGGCGCCACCTGACCCGTTCGTTGTGGATCCCGGCGCTGCGGGTCTATGCCCGCCGGCAGCTGACCGCCTGGCACGAGCAGGAGCGGTCCCGGGAGCACCTGCGCTTCCTGGCGTCCATCGGCTGAGGCTTCACGCCGGTCGGCCCATGGCGCTCGCCGATTGGGGGCCTTCTGCTCTGTTGGGTGGTGCCGTCTCCGACCAGGCTGGGCACATGCCGCTTCGTCCGTCCCGCCGGCATGACCTTTTCCGTGCAGGTCGTTGCCGGCCGGCACCTCGCCGGCCGGAAC
>JAKAXG010000339.1 GCA_021827225.1 Actinomycetes bacterium
GACCGAGGACCTGCTCAGCTACGACGGCAGGTACTGGCGGATCCCGGTCGAGGGTACCCCCTGGGATCTGGAGGCGACCGCGGCGTACGGCGCCGGCGTGGCCGACGGCATGGTCCGCCAGGTGGCAGTCGTCCCCAAACCGGTCCAGAAGCCGCACCCGCCGCTCTTCCAGCCGTTCGCCTCCTCCGAGCGGTCGATCCGCTGGTGTGCCGAGGAGGGGGTGACCGCCATCCTGCCGCCGCTGCACCCGGTGGCCGAAGCCCGCCTGGTGGATCTCTACGCCGAGGTCTCGGGTCGGCGGCGCGGCGAGGGGATCGGTGTCCTGCGTGACGTCGTCATCGCCGGCAGCGACGAGGAGGCCCGGGCCCTGTGGGCCGACGGGCCGGCGTTCTGCGGGGCGAGCTGGTTCGCGCCTTTCGGGTTCGGCCGGGGCCTGGCCGACCCGGCTACCGGCGACATGCCCGACCTGTTCGCCGAAGGGCTGGCCCTGGTCGGGACGGTGGACACCGTCCGCCGGCAGCTGGAGGCCCTGCAGGAGCGGCTGCCGGTGAGCTGGCTGTTCGCCTGGATGTACATCGGGCTGACCCCCCACAAGGTGCTGATGCGGACCATCGAGGACCTCGCCACCCGGATCCGCCCCGGCCTGGCCTAGCTACCGTGGTGCCCGGCGTCCCGGATGGGGACCGAACCGAGGAGGGCAGCGTGGCCAGGAAACGATGGAGCGAGCTGAGCGGTAGGAGCCGCATGCTGATCATCGCCGGGGCGACCTTCGAGGGCATCCTCAAGGTCGTGGCGCTGGTCGACCTGCTCCGCCGCCCGGCCGGACAGATCCGGGGGTCCAAAGCCAGGTGGGCGGCCGCAGTGGTGCTCGTCAACTCGCTGGGCGCGGTCCCCATCGCCTACCTGGTGTACGGGAGGCGGACCCGCCGGTCCCGTACCTAGGCTCACACCTGGACCGGACGCCCCCGGCCGGGCCCATGGCATGATGACGCCGATGACGACCGAAGCGCCGAACGTGGAGGCTCCCGCCGGGCGGGCCGACCGGGGACCCATCCTGGTGGCGTTGATGCTCACCATGGGACTGGCGGCGCTCGACAGCACCATCGTCGCGACGGCCATCCCGCAGATCGTCTCCAGCCTCGGGGGCTTCGCCCTTTTTCCCTGGGTATTCTCGATCTACCTGCTGACCCAGGCGGTCGCCGTACCGATCTACGGGCGGCTCGCCGACCTGTTCGGCCGCAAGCCGGTCCTCTTCGTCGGCATCGCCATCTTCCTGGCCGGCTCGGCGCTGTGCGGCGCGTCGTGGAACATGCTCTCCCTCGTCGCCTTCCGGGGCCTGCAGGGCATCGGCGCCGGCGCCATCATCCCGATGACCACCACCATCGTCGGCGACCTGTACTCCATGGAGGAGAGGGGCCGGATACAGGGCTACATCTCCAGCGTGTGGGCCATGGCGTCCGTGGTCGGCCCCGCTCTCGGTGGTGTCTTCGCCCAGTACTGGACGTGGCGGGGGATCTTCTACCTGAACCTGCCCATCGGTCTGGGCGCCGTCGTGATGCTGCAGCGCCACCTGCGGGAGGACGTGGTCCGCCGCAGCCACCGCATCGACTACAGCGGGGCGGCTGTGCTCACCGCCGCCCTGTCCATTTTGATCCTGGCCCTGCTGGAGGGCGGCGTGGACTGGTCGTGGACCTCGGCGGCCAGCCTGGGCCTGTTCGGGGCGGCGGCCGTGCTGCTGGGGGTGTTCGTGGTGATCGAACGGCGGGCGGCCGAGCCGATCCTGCCGCCGTGGGTGTTCAGCCGGCGGGTGCTGCTCTCCGCCAACGTGGCGTCGGTGGCCATCGGCGCGGTGCTGATCGGGCAGTCCTCCTACGTGCCCACCTACGCGCAGGGTGTGGTGGGCGTGGGCGCCGTGCTCGCCGGCTTCGCCATGGCCACCATGGGCGTGGGATGGCCGCTGGCGTCGAGCCAGGCCGCCAAGCTCTATCTCCGCCTCGACTTCCGCGCCACCGCGCTGATCGGCAGCGTCTTCACCATCGCCGGTTGCGTCCTGCTGGCCACCTTCGTCCAGGCCGACTCAGGGCTGTGGAGGGTGGCGTTCGCCAGCTTCGTCACCGGGATCGGGATGGGTTTCGCCTCCACCGCCATCATCGTCGCCGTCCAGTCCGTCGTCGGCTGGGACCGTCGGGGCGTGGCCACGGGGGCCAACATGTTCACCAGGTCGCTGGGCAGCGCCGTGGGGGTGGCCGTGTTCGGCAGCATCGCCAACACCACCCTGGCCAGCCGCTTCCGCCACCCGCCACCGTCCATCGCCGGCAGCCTGCCCCACTCGGTCAACACCACCAGCCTGGCCTTCTCGCACAGCGGCCACTCCAGCCCGCAGGTCGTCGCCTACACCCGCGACGCCCTCTACGCGGCTTCCCACCACGTGTTCTGGGCCCTGGCGGTGGCGGCGGGGATCGGATTGCTCATGCAACTGCTGCTGCCCCGCAAGGTGGAGGTGCTGAGCTTCGACCCGAAGCCGGCGCCGGCCTCCTGAGGCCGCCCGCCCGGCCCCGATCCGAGCCTTTCGGCGCCGGGCGGGCGGCTCCGGTCGGTCCGCCGACCGGGGCCGGTAGTCTTGGACGGTGGATGCGTCGGCGCGCTGGGCCGAGCTGATGGCCCTCCCCGAGGAGCGGGTGCCGCTCGACGAGGCGGCGCTCCTGATCAGCGCCCACGCCCAGCGCGACCTGGACGTGGCGGCGGAGCTGGCCCGCCTGGACGGGATCGCCGCCGAGGTGGAGGGCGGGGACGTCCCGGCGCTGTGCCGCCTGCTGTTCGACCGGATGGGCCTGCGCGGCGACCAGGAGGGCTACGACGACCCTGACAACTCCTACATCGACCGGGTCCTCGACCGGCGCCTCGGGATACCCATCTCCTTGTCGGTGCTGCTCATCGAGATCGGGCGTCGCTGCGGGATCCGCCTGGAGGGCGTCGGGATGCCGGGTCACTTCCTGGTCCGGGAGCCGGAGGTTCCCGATCGGCTGATCGACGCCTTCCACGGCGGGCGGCGGCTCGACCCCGCCGCGTGCGAGCGGCTGCTCCGGGCCACCGCCGGACCCGCCGGCACCTTCTCCCCCGACATGCTCGCTTCCACCGGGCCGCACGCCATCCTGGCCCGCATGCTGGCCAATCTCGATGCCAGTTTCGAGCGCCGCCACGACCGGGCTTCGCTGGCGTGGGTCAGCGACCTGCGGGTCCGTATCCCCAGAGCACCCGCCGGGGACCGCGTCCACCTGGCCCGCCGGCTGGCGGTAATGGGACGTTTCGACTCGGCGGCCACCTTGCTGGAAGAGGTGGCGACCGGGGCGACCGCCTCGCCGGCCGGGGACCGGCTGCTCGCCGAGGCCCTGAGCCTGCGCTCCCGGCTGAACTGACGCCCTGCCCGCCGGCCGCCCGCCCGCTCCACGCCGGCCGCCCGCCCGCTCCACGCCGGACGGATCGGCGGATTCTTTCTAGAGTGGGCCGGTGCGTGTGGCTGTGGTGAGCCTGAAGGGCGGCGTCGGCAAGACGACCACGGCGGTGTACCTGGCTGCCGTCGCCGTCCGCGGCCGCCGGCCGGTCACCGTGGTCGACGCCGACCCGCAGGGGTCGGCGGCCGTGTGGCTGGAGGACTGGCCGATCGCCGGCGTGGACGTGCTGGAGGCCCCGAGCGAGCGGCTGCTGCGCAAGGCGCTCAACCAGGACGACGACCATTCCGTGTGGATCGTGGACACTCCGCCAGTGAGCGAGCGGTTGACGGCCCTCGCCCTGCAGGAGGCGGACGTGGTGGTCGTCCCCACCCGGATCGGGGGAGTGGAGGGACACCGGCTGGCCACCACCCTCGACCTCGTACCTGAAGGCGTCCCCCGCGGGGTGGTGGTCACCTCGGCCCGGACCTGGACCCGGGATTTCCGGGAGACCCTCGACGGCTGGGCCGAACTGAACGTTCCGGTCTGGGGGGTCGTTCCCGAGCGGGTCGGGATCGCCGCCGGGCCGGAGGCCGAGCTGCACGGGGACGGGCTGGAGGCGGCCACCGAGATCTGGCAGCGGGTGAGGCGGGCGGCCCGGCGGCGTTGAGCGGGACCGGCGTCCGTGGACGCTGACGACGGCTGGCGGCGGATGGGGTCCAACCCCTTCGCGGCGTCGGCCGTGGACGCCGTCCGCCGGCTGCGGGGCCGGCTCGTCGCGCCGGTGACGGTATGGACCGCCTATGACCTCGACGGCGGCCCGGCCGGGATCACCGTGTCGTCGATGATGGTCGCCGAGGGAGAGCCGCCCTCGGTCCTCGGTCTGGTCGGACCGCTGTCGGAGTTCTGGGAGGCGGCCAGCCAGACCGGGCGGTTCGTTGTCCACGTCCTCGGCGCCGACGCCGTCCGTACCGCCGACCAGTTCGCCCTGCGCTACCCCGGGGATCCCTTCGAGGGGCTGTCGGTCACCGCTTCGGAGTGGGGGCCGGTGCTGGCCTCGGCGCAGACCCGTGCCGCCTGCTCCCTCGCCGGGTCGCTGGACGTGGGCTACCAGCTGCTGGTCCGCGGCACCCCGGTGGAGATGGAGCTGCCCGAGGACACCGGCCCGCCGCTGGTCCACTACCGGGGCCGCTATCTGACCACCGGACCCCGGGCCCAAGGCCCGACCGCCGGCGGGCGCTGACCGGCTTCTTTTTTTCGTGGAAGCTGTTCCGGCCGGCGACATCGGGGGTAGGGACGCGTACGCGGCACGTAGTCACAACAGCCAACGGCCGCGGGCCGGCCCGGCCATCTCCGACCGGGCCGGTCGCCCGGCGCCGGCCCTCGGTTACGGCCACGGCGGGGGTGCTGCCGTCATGTCGGGGGTGCTGCCGTCATGGCGGGGGTGCTGCCGTCACGGCTCGGCCGCCACCCCCAACGCCCGGCGCAGGCCGTCCATGTCCGGCGAGCCGAACACCACCCGCGTCTTGGTGGCCACGTAGAGCAGGTCCAGGTTCACGCCGGCCTCAGCCACCTTGCGGGCCAGATCCGCCAGCACCCCCGGGCGGTCGTCGGCGTCCACCACGACCACCTCCCTCTCGCTGGTGACGGTCACGAAGGCGGTGGCCAAGGCGTGCTTGGCGGCCTCGGGGTACTTCACGAGGATGTGCATGGCCGCCGTCTCCCCGGGACGGGTGCAGGTGGCCGCCGATATGTTGACCCCCGCGTCACTGACGGCTGCCGCCACCTTCGCCAGTGCGCCGGGCTTGTTCTCCACCTCGATGAGCAGGTCCGTGGCCATGCAAAAGCCAACCACAACGACCGCCGGCGCGCGCCGGCGGAATACCCGTTACGTCCCCCCGGTGCGGCTTTTGCGGTCCGGCCGGCACCCGGGGGGTCAGGCGGTACCGGCCGGGGGTCAGGCGATATCGGCCGGCTCGGCTAGGCGGCACCGGCCGGGGCCGGGGGTCAGGCGCTATCGGCCGGCTCGGCTAGGCGGCACCGGCCGGGGCCAGGGTCAGGCGCTATCGGCCGGCTCGGCTAGGCGGTGCCGGCCGGGGCCAGGGTCAGGCAGTATCGGCCGGCTCGGCTACGTCGCCCGGACGGGCCAGGTCGGCCTGGCTCGGCCCGGCCCGGTCGGATC
>JAKAXG010000340.1 GCA_021827225.1 Actinomycetes bacterium
CTGCCTTGATCGTCACACCGAGGCGTGTGGCGGACCCGTAGGGCACGCATTGGATGTCGAGCTTCATCGGGGGGTCGGGCAGGCGGCGTGTGTCGCGCAGGTCCCGCCAGCGCCAGCTATAAGAGACCCTGCCGTCGCCCGCGGCGGTCATCTCGCCGCCGGCGAACAGTCCGCGCCGGGGGCTAACGGTGACGGTGAAACCCTGCGGCTGGCCACCGATGCCAACCCAGGTCCAGGGTGCCGAAACGACGTCGAGAACCTCTGAAGGCGGCGCGTCGAGGACTGCCGTGTAGGCCAGTTCGACGGTCTCCCCGGACAGTCGGGCGGGGCGGTCTGAGCCTACGAGGGCGGAGAAGAAGTCGACGCCGTCCACGGCCGCGGTGTCTGTGCCACCCGCCGACCATGTGACAACCTCGTGCTGGCCTACAAAGGCTCGGCCGTAGTCGTCCAGGCCGACGAGCAACTCGGAGGGCTTACGGGTCGAGGCCGGCCACGCGGCCAGCCGGTGGGTCTCGGTCGACTCGCCCGGCCCCACCGCCCGGCGGTCCCGGGCGTGGATACGCACCCGGTACAGGCCGGGACCGTGTCCGGCCAGGTTGTCCATCTCGCGGTGGACGGGCCCGGCCCAGTCGGCGACCAGGAGAGACCCGTCCGGGGCGGGGACGTCGATCTCGCCGACGACATCCCACCCCTGCTCCACCGTAGCCGGCGCTTCGGCGAGCGGTTCGGTGGTGATCCTGACCATTCCAGTCTCCAACCCGGTCAGGATCACCAGAGCGGACGGCCCGTGGCGGTAGGCCAAGCCGGGGAGGTCAGGCGCCCCCCGGGGGCTGTCGTCGGGCGGCCCGCCGAGTAGCTGGTACTGGGAGAAGCTCGCGAATACCTGGCCCAACAGCGTCCGGCTCCTTGTCTACGCTCAGTTTGTGACGTTGACGAAGTAGGGGTCTCCCTCAGCTATCCGGTTGTAGTACAGGAACACACCCAGGTTGGTTCCTTCCTGCGAGTTCTGAGAGGCAAGGATCGTCTGCGAGTAGTACGGTCCGAACGCCGCCCCTTGGTGGGTGGAGGCGTAGGGGTACTCGTCACAGCTGGGCGGAACGTTCTTGCAGGCGACCGCCCGGTTGGCCTGCTGATCGGCTGGGTTGGTGTCCCGGGTGAGCGGCGCGCCGCTGCCGTAGAGGCCGGGATGGGTCGAGATCGTCTGCTGGCCGATGTCATCGACCTCGGCGGCCTGGTAGACGGTGGGATCGGACAGCGAGATGTTGAAGAAGTTGTACGGGTACTGGTAGAAGACGCATCCCCCGGCCGAGTTGTTGAAGTAGGAGAAGTTGTCGCAGCGCTGGGTGGCCCCTCCGGAGGTGGGGCCGATCGTGAGAAACGAGGCGGTGACGTTGGGGTTCTCGAAGGTCATGTAGACCTCGAAGTTCTGGTAGTCGGTGCCGGTCCCCGACGACTGGAAGCTCTGCCCGCCTGCGTAGTTGGCGTTGTCGTTGGCCGGCACGAACTCTGTCTGCGGTCCCCAAGAGGTGTCGACGGGGGTGACACCGCAGTCTGCGCCGGTGGAGTTGCATACGAAGGCGGCGTTGATGGTCGTGCCGACAGCCAGGCCGCTGAAGGTGTTTATGTTCAAGTCGCCTTCCATGTCCCAGCCGCGGTTGTTGTACGACAGCTGGTTCCAGAAGGTCATGGTGCCGCTGCCGTAGCCCTCGATGGCGCCGGTCGAGGTGTTGTAGATGTCGTACCACCAGTCCTCGGAGAGACAATTACCGAAGCGCTGGTAGTAGTCCGAGTTGGACGCACAGTACGAGGGGGCGGAAGGGGCGGTGGTCGCGGGCTGCGCCGGTGCAGCCGCGTTCGGTCCGCTCGATACGCAGCCCACAGCCGGGATGCCGGCCGAGGCGTACGATGCAAGGTCCTTCAGGACCGTGGCACACCCGTTGACGGTCGGGATCGGCACCGATAGCGCCGGGGCTACCGGGATGGAACTAGACGCGGCCGCCGCCTGGCCGCTCGCGCTGAACAACATGGGGGCGGTGCAAACCGCCGCGGCCAATACGTGACGTGCTGCTCGAAGGCCTGAACGCGCCGGGCCGCGGCGTCGCCGAGGCAAGATGTGCCACATCAATTCCGACCCCTTCCCCATCCCCTGTGTCCGATTGGTGCCGTTTTATAACTTGGTAGAGGGCGGGCTGTCAATGGCAGGCTCCGCAATCTCTACCGGGGGGATGCCGCTTCTTGCCTGGCGCACGCTGAGCGGGTCGCGTCGCTAATGGCGATGGCCGCCGGCCGGGCGATCTGGTTCCCGTTGCCAACCGTTGCTTTCGGGATTGGCACCAAATTTATGTCTGCCTTCGGCTCACCGTCGTCAGGCTGGGTCCGATCGCCGGCGATTCCACCGCCGGGCATTGCTAGCCCCTGCCACGCTGTGTCGTCCCCGATCAGCCAAGGGCCCCGCCGGCTCGACGAGTGGTCCGTGCTCCTCGCGATCTTTCGATAGCGTGCCTGAAGCTCGCTACTGCCGTACGGACCTGGCATCCCTACTCTCCCTACAACGGGCTGGACGGGAGCCGACGGGACGGAAAAGTCCCTGGACGCAGCGGACTGGGCGGACGCGAAAGTGCTGGTCAGACACTACAAACGGAGCTTCACCATCTTCGAGGGCACCAGCGAGATCCAGCAGCTGGTCATCGCCCGGGCCATCTCGGGCATGCACATCGCCTGACCACGGTTCCCCCCGCGAAGGTGCCCCGGCCCCAGGCCGGGGCACCTTCGCGTCCGGGGACCATCAGGAGGAGCCGGTCTCTCCAACGATCACGTCGCTGACCATGGCCGGTCGGAACAGCCCGTGGTCCACCACTCCCGGAACGCCTGACAGCCGGGCGGCCAGGGCCTCGGGATCGTCGACCGGGCCGCTCCAGTCGGCGATCACCCCGCCGTCGGGGCTGGGCGGGCAGCCCGGCCGGAGGGCGACCGGTCCCAGGGACCGCAGGGTGGCCTCCAGGCCGAACTCCAGCAGCTCCATCGGGACCGGCGGCTGCAGGGCCGGGACCAGCTTGTCCGAGGAGACGATCACCACGAAGCGGTCAGCCGCGGCGGCCACGATCTTCTCCCGGGTGTGGGCCCCGCCGCCGCCCTTGACCAGCCAGCGGTCGGGGGTGACCTGGTCCGCCCCGTCGATGGCCATGTCGAGGCGGTCGATGGCCCGGAACGGCTCCACCCTCAGCCCCAGCTTCCGCCCCAGCTCCTCCGTGGCCACGGAGGTGGCCACGCAGCGGATGTCGATCCGGCGGGCGGCCAGGGCCGGCAGCAGATGGGCCACGGTGGATCCGGTCCCGAGACCGACGGTCATGCCGTCCTCCACCAGCTGAGCGGCGGCTTCCGCCGCCTGGCGTTTCTCGTCCTCGACCCTGGCGCTCACCCGGGCATACTGCCAGACCGGTCAGGTCAGGCGGGTGTGGGGCACCGAGGACACCGCGCCGGTGCGCTGGATCTCCGCCACCGCCGGTACCGGGTCGGGGTCGGAGAACAAGACGCCGTCGCCGTAGTCGGCGTCCCGGCCGGTGGCGTCGGTCACCCACCACGACGCCTCGAGGGCGATGCCGTTCGGGTCGGTGAAGTAGATCGAACGGATGAAGGAGTGGTCGATCACGTCGGTGACCTCGCAACCCGCCTCCTTCAGCCGCGACCGCAGCCCGAGCAGCGCCTCCTCGTCGGGCAGGTTCAGCGACAGGTGGTCGAACTGCACGGCCCGCTCGTCGGGGACCCCGGCCGGCTTGGCGAACGGCTGCAGGGCGACGCCCCGGTACTCGAAGAAGGCCACCGTGCTCTCCGGGCCGATCTCGAAGAAGTAGTGGCGGAACGACTCATTGCCCAGGTGGGCCACCAGGCGGGCGCCGAGCACCCCGTGGTAGAAGCGGACGGTGGCGTCCATGTCGGTCGTCACCAGGGCCAGGTGGTTGATGCCCCGCCAGTGAGGAGTCCCGTGGTCGGCCATGACCCCATCCTACGGACGGTCGAGCCGTTCCAGTTGGTGCAAGCCCCCGGTGGGTGGCAGCCTCTTGGTGCACAGCGGGCCGGCCCGGCCGTCCCGGCGACCCGATCGACAGGAGACCCGATGACCATCGCAGTGGGCGACAAGATCCCCGACGTCAAGGTGCAGGTGCCCGGGGCCAACGGCCCGGAGCCGGCTTCGACCGCCGAGTTGCTGGGCCAGGGCACGGTGGTGCTCTTCGGCGTTCCCGGGGCCTTCACCCCGACCTGCAGCGACCATCACCTGCCCGGTTTCGTGATCCGGGCGGAGGACCTCGAGGCCAAGGGCGTGGACCGTATCTGCTGCGTGTCGGTGAACGACGCGTTCGTCATGGGTGCCTGGGGCCGCGACAACGAGGTGGAGGGCCGGGTGACCATGATCGCCGACGGCTCGGCACTGTTCACCAAGGAGCTGGGCCTCGACGTCGACCTCACCGGGGGCGGCCTCGGCGTGCGGTCCAAGCGCTACGCCATGGTCATCAAGGACGGCGTGGTCACCCACCTGGCGGTGGAGGACACCCTCGGGCTGGACGTGAGCAGCGCCGACGCCGTGCTGAAGGCCCTGTAGGCCCCCGACGGCCCCGGGGCTACTCCCTCGGGGTCAGCAGGTAGGTGGAGGACGCCTTGGCGATCAGCCGGCCGTCGCGGTCGGTGACCTCTGCTTCCACGAATGTCACCCTCGAGCCGCCTCCGATCACGCGGGCCGTGCAGGTCAGCAGCTCGCCGATCGGGGCGGCCCGCAGGAAGCTGATCTTCAGTTCGGTGTTGGCCGTGTAGGCCTTCCTGCCCTGCAGGTTGGTGATGGTGGCGGTGGCCATGGCCGTGTCGGCGAAGGCCGTCACGAAGCCCCCCTGCACCACGCCGACCGGGTTGGCCAGGTGCTCGCCGGGGGTCATCTGCCACACGGTCACCCCGGGCACGGACTTGTCCACGCAGTACATGCCGAGGGTGAGATCGCAGTTCGGCGGGACGCGGGGCCGGGGCTTGGCCGGTCGCCCGGTTGCCGGCGCGCTCACGCCTCACCGGCCCGGCGGGCAGCGCTGCCGGGCAGTCCCCGCAGCCCGGCCCAGACCAGGTCCGCCAGCCGCAGGGCCATGGCGTCGGCCTCGGCCGGGTCCAGATCGCTCGGCAGCGCGCCGTCGGCCCCGCCGTGCAGCGCCACCCACCGCCGTCCGGCCACCTCGCCGAGGCCGACTATGGCGTAGCCCAGGAGGTCCCGGTGCCCGTCGTCGACGTCGGCGTCGATGAAATGGGCGATGGTCGCGGCAATTCCCTCTTCCAGGCGCCGCACCGATTCGGCGAATTCCTCGCTCAGCCGGGCGCCGCTGCCGAACACCAGCTGGAACGCCGCCGTCCGGTGGCACACGAAGTCGAAATAGGCCCGAAAACCGGCCAGAACCCGCCGGTAGGGGTTCTCCTCGGCGGCCGCCCGCTTTTCCACGTCGCCGAGAAGGTCCTGGCCGACCGATTGAAGCAATTCCTGGAACAACTGCTGCTTCGACTGGAAATGCTGGTAGAGCACCGGTTTGGTCACCCCGGCGGCGTCGGCGATCTCCTCCATCGAGGTCTCGTG
>JAKAXG010000341.1 GCA_021827225.1 Actinomycetes bacterium
TCAATCAAGTCGTGACCGGCTCAGAGGTAGGGGTTGAGCTCCTGGAGCAGCTGGCCCTTGCCCTTGGCCCCCACGATGCGTACCTGGGGCTGGCCATCCTTGAACAGGATCATGGTCGGGATGCTCATGACCTCGAACCGGCGGGCCAACTCCAGGTTCTCGTCGATGTTGATCTTCCCGATCTTCAGCTTGCCCGCCTGCTCCGTCGCGATCTCGTCGAGGATGGGCGCCACCATCTTGCAGGGGCCGCACCACTCCGCCCAGAAGTCGACCAGGACCGGCTCCGAGGCCGCCTGGATCTCCTCGTCGAATGTCTGGTCCGTGAGTGTCAGCTCGAGTTGCGCCACTTCCCTACCTTTCCTTCGTACATGCCCGGTTGATCCCCGGGGATCTCCAAACTCACAACCCCGTGACCGGGCCGCACATTCCGCGGCCCGTCAGCTGGCCGCCGCCTCCAACCACCGCTCGGCGTCGATGGCGGCCATGCATCCGCTGCCGGCGGCGGTGATGGCCTGCCGGTAGGTGTGGTCCTGAACGTCGCCAGCGGCGAACACGCCGGAGATGTTCGTGGCGGTGGACCCGGCCGCGGTGCGCAGGTAGCCGTTCTCGTCCATGTCCAACTGCCCCTCGAAGACGGCGGTGTTGGGGGCGTGACCGATGGCCACGAACACCGCCGCTACCGGCAGGAACGACTCCTCGCCGCTGACGGTGTTGCGCAGGTGGAGCCCCTCGACCTTGGTGTCTCCGGCGATGTCGGTGACCACGGAGTCCCACACGAAGCGGATCTTGTCGTTCTTGAACGCCCGGTCCTGCATGATCTTGCTGGCCCGCAGCTCCTTGCGCCGGTGGACGATGGTGACGGTCTGGCCGAACTTCGTCAGGAAGATGGCCTCCTCGAGAGCGGAGTCCCCGCCACCGATGACGGCGATGTCCTGGCCCCGGAAGAAGAAACCGTCACAGGTGGCGCAGGTGGAGACTCCCCGGCTGAGCAGCCGCTCCTCGGCGGGAAGGCCCAGCATGAGGCTGCGGGCCCCGGTCGAGACGATGATGGACCGGGCCCGGTGCTCGACGCTCTCTCCGGTCGAGGGGTCCGGAGCCCACACCCGGAACGGGCGGGAGGAGAAGTCGACCCGGTCGACCTTGGTGGTGAGGAACTCCGCACCGAAACGCTCGGCCTGGGCGCGCATGTTGCCCATGAGCTCGGGACCGGCCAGACCCTCGATGAAGCCGGGGAAGTTCTCGATGTCGGTGGTGAGCATGAGCTGGCCGCCGGGCTGGTCGCTGGTCGATGACGGCTGGCCCTCTATGACCAGCGGGGCCAGGTTGGCCCGGGCGGTGTAGATGGCCGCGGTGAGGCCGGCCGGCCCGGAGCCGATGATCAGAACTTCACGGATGGGGGTGTCTCCGCTGTCGGTCATGGATGCAGTACTTCTCCCTGCTCGCTCAGGCGCCCTTGGGGCGCCTCTTACGCCATAGGAACATCCCGAGGACCAGCAATATTGCCGCCGCCCCCGCCTCGGTTATCCACACCCGGCGACCGATCGGGTCGATGGGCAGGTACACCTCGACCAGCCGGATCAGGGCGATCATGAACAGGATGAACATGGCCGCCCCGAGCACGGCGATCATCACCCCGTAGACGACGCTCTCGGCGGCCAGGATGGCCGGCACGGTGGTCTTGTCCCGCACGGTCGACACGGCCGTCTCGATGCGGGCGGCGACCTCGGCGGTCCAGTCCTGCTCGGGAGTGGCCGGACCGGCCGGCGGAGGGGTGCTCGACATGCCCAGAGCCTACCCAGGCGGGGACACCCGCCTCGTTCCTGACCGTTCGGGCATGGCCGTCCGGCTTGTCCGAGCCGGGGCGATCCGGCTGGAACGGGCGGAGACGGTATCTTCTGCACCGATGGCCCAGCCGGAAACCACCGCCCGCCACCCTGTCCGCCTGGTGCTGGCCGCCCCGGTCGGCGCCGCCGTCACGGTGGCTTCGGCCGTGGTCCTCGGCGACTACCCGCTCACCGGAGCGGTCCCGTGGATCACCCCGGTGCTGATCCCGCTGCTGATCGGGGTGGCCATGACCATGACCGCCGGCACCCAGAGACGCTGGCTGTGGGTCGCCACCGGCCCCCTCGGCGCCGTGGCGGTGCTGTGGGGGGCCCGCATCGCCACCGCCTGGGGCCTGGACCCGTGGCCGGTGTCGTGGTGGGGGGTGGCGGCCGTGGCCCTGGTGTGGCCGCCCGCCTGGGGCATCCTGTCCACCCGCCGGGCGGCGCCGGCGCCCGGGCAGCCGGCCAGCAGCTAGTGGACTGAGAGCTCGGCGATCTTCACCGTGTCGGCCGGCCCGAGGTAGGTGATCCAGAGCAGCACGAAGCGGCCGTGGCGGCCCGACAGGTTGAACGTGGCGTTGCCGTCGATGCCGGAGCGGGTGTCGGTCGGCTTCCCCCAGTCGGTGACCGGCTGTCCCACCGCCACGTTGTCGGCCGCCACGTAGGTGGAGGCGGCCCACCCGACGCTGGGCGAGGTGACGGTGAGGGAGTGCACGGTGGCCGACGACCCGAGGTGGATGACCAGACCGATGCCCGGGTACAGGTTGCCGAAGCGGGGGTTGGTGTAGATAGCGGACTGCCAGTAGGTGGCCGGGTTGCCGTCGAAGGTGAGGGGCGTGAGGTTGGGGTTGTCGAGGGAGTGGCCCGGCACGCTCAGATACACGTTGACGGCAGAGATGTGCTGCGCCGCGGCGGCGCCCGGCGTGCCACCCCCGGAGCCACTGCCGCCGGAACCACGGGACCCGGTGGCCAGCAACCCGGCCGCGACCAGAGCGCCGATGATGACCAGGCCGAGCACCACGAGACCCACCCGCCGCTCGGTGCGATGGTTGCGCCGCACCGGGGGGACGGGGCCGAACTCGTCGGTGGGGGGATCGCCGGCGGCCGGGAAGGGCCGGTACGAATCCGCCCGGTACGGCACGGACCCGAGAGATGGGCCCGCGGCCGGTCCGGACGGGGCGGCGGGGCCGGCACCGGGGGGGCCGACGGGCGGCACCCCGGGGGTGACCACCGTCGGGTCGGCCTGGCCGGCCGCCACAGCGAGGGGCGGTGGCGGCGGAGGGGGAACGCCGAAGCCCCGGCCCGCATCGGAGCCGGTCACGGGCGGTGAGCCAGTGGCCGGGGTGCCGGGGGGCGGGGCGCCGCCCGGGAGGGGGAACACCGTGGTCGGCAGGGCGGTCGGGGTGCCGGCGGTCTGATCCAGCGACGACGCGACGGAGGTGGCGTCGATCACGGGCGATGCCACCGTGGGCGGCCCCGGGTCCACCGGAACCGGATAGGACGGCGGCGGATAGGACGGCGGTGGGGATCCGAGCGACGGGGGCGGCGGGGCGGGGGCGCTCCACCCGTTGGACCCGGCCGGGGTGGGCGGATCCCCCGCCGACCGGCGGCGCACCCCCCGCCGGCGGCCGTCGCCGGGGTCCCCGACCGACGGAAGGGGACCGAGGCTGTCCAGGCGCTGGCGCAGCTCCACCGCGGACTGGATACGACGGTCGGCGGTCTTGGCCAGCAGGTCCATGACCACGCGGTCCAGGGCGTGGGGAATGCCGCGCACCCGAGCCGACGGCTTCGGCACCCGGTCGCTCAGGTGGGCCAGGGCGGTGGCCATGTCGGTGTCGCCGACGTAGGGCGGCTCGCCGACGAGCATCTCGAACAGCACCACGCCCAGCGAATACAGGTCGGCCCGGGCGTCGGGATCCTGACCCTTGATCTGCTCGGGGCTCAGGTACTTGGGGGTGCCGAGCACCATCCCGGTCCGGGTCAGGTCGGCCCCGGTCTCCAGGCCGGCCTTGGCTATGCCGAAGTCGGTGACCTTCACCCTGAGGGCGCCCCATTCGTCCTCGACCAGAAGGACGTTGGCCGGCTTGACGTCGCGGTGGACCAGGCCGGCCTGGTGGGCGTAGGCCAGGGCGTCGGCGACCTGGCGGGTGACCGATACCGCCGGAGCCGGTTGCATCCGTCCGTTCTCGTTCAGCCACTGGCGCAGGTTCCGGCCCCTCACCAGTTCCATCACGATGAACGCGGTGCCCTGGTCCAGGCCGGTGTCGAAGGTGGAGACGATGCCGGGATGGGCCAGCCGGGCGGCCGTGACGGCCTCACGGCGGAACCGCTCCAGGAAGACGTCGTCGGCCGCCAGGTGAGCCTGCAGCACCTTCACGGCCACCGGCCTGGAAAGAACCTCGTCGTGGCCCTCCCAGACCTCCGCCATGCCGCCCCTGGCGATAGGGGCTATGAGCCGGTAACGGCCCGACAGGGTCCGTCCGACGCCCGGCGGCTGGGTGGTCTGGTCGAATCCGGGCACGACGAACAAGGGTACCGAAGGGACCGCCCCGCTCCCGGTCAGGTGTTGATCAAACGGCTATGCGGGCAGCCAGGCCACCCCGATGGCCCCCCGGCCGGCGTGGCTGCCGATCACCGGCCCCACGTCGCCGAGCAGGATCCGGCCCTCGGCCGGCCTGACGTCTTCGAGCATGGCCAGGAACTGGTCCAGATCCGGGGCGTCGGCGGAGAAAACGGCCAGCTTGGACACCGACCCGGCCGCCTTCACCTTGTCCGCCAGGTAGCGCAGCGACCGGCTCCGGGTGCGCTGCTTGGATTCCTCCTCCACCACCCCGTCGCGCACCTCGATGACCGGCTTGATCGCCAGGACCGACCCGAGCAGGGCCCGGGCCCCGCCGATGCGGCCGCCCTTCTTCAGGTTCTCCAGCGTGTCGATGGCCCCGTAGAGCTTCATGTCGCGCACCGCCTGCTCGGCCACCGCCACCACCTCGTCGAGGGACCGGCCGGCCGCCGCCGCCCTGGCCGCCTCGGTCGCCACCAGCCCCTGGCCGAGGGACACGCTGAGCGAGTCGACGACCCGCACCGGGATCCGTCCCTCCACCGCCCGGGCCGCCTGGCGGGCGGCCTCGATGGTAGCTGACAGCTTAGATGACAGATTTACGCAGACCACCCCGTCGGCCCCGGCCCCGGCCGCGGCCTCGAACGCCTCCTGGAACTGGCCGGGCGAGGGAGCAGCCGTGGAGGGAAGCTCCGGGGAGGAGGCGCAGCGGGCCCAGAAGTCCTTGGTGGACAGCTCGTGGCGGTCCACCAGCTCCTCGTCGCCGAACCGTATGCGCAGGGGGACCAGGCCGATGCCCAGCTCGGTGAGCGTCTCATCGAGCAGGTCGCAGGCACTGTCGGTCACCACTCGGACGCTCGCCACTTTTCCTCTGCCTCCCGGCTGATCCACTGGACGGATGATCAGGTTGGACCCCGGGCCGCCTGGTTAGGTGACATTTTTCAACCGGTGCGCCGGCCGCTGCGGTGGTAGTGGGGCGGCTCGGTCTTGAAGAACTCGTGCACGACCGGATCCGCTCCCAGGTCCACCTCCTCGTCGTCGCCGTCGGAGTCGGAGTCCGGCGCCGGCGCCAGCTTGCCGGGCCGGCGGCCGTGATGCAGGTCCCGACCCCACCACACCGCCAGCGACAGGACCGCCACGATTATGAGTATCAGACCGACCCCGGACACGGCGGTGCTGCGCACGGTGTCGCGGTTCTTCGACAGCTGCAGCAT
>JAKAXG010000342.1 GCA_021827225.1 Actinomycetes bacterium
GGCACGGGTGCGGTGTAGTGCGGGACCGGCACCGTGTAGTGCGGGACCGGCACTGTGTAGTGAGGGACCGGCACTGTGTAGTGAGGGACCGGCACCGTGTAGTGCGGGACCGGCACTGTGTAGTGAGGGACCGGCGGGGTGTAGTGCGGGGCCGGCGGGATGTAGCGGGCCGCGGGTGGCGTGTAGCGGGGCGACGGCGGCACGTAACGGGGAATGGCCGCACTCTCGTGCACGAACCGCGGATGGGTGTCGGCGAACGGACCGCGGCCGGGAGCAGCGTGGAGCTCGACCCTCGCACCGGCCGGGAAGCGTCCCGCGAGGTGACCCGCTCGTCCCCCATCGTGCGGGCTGGCGCTGGCCGCCGGAGCGTAGACCACCATCGCCGCGCATCCCAGGCCCACGGCCAGCACGCAGCCGGCGATGTCTCGACCCGGTCGCGTCCGCCGATGCCCCTCTCGTCCAAAAGCTGGCACCGTTGTAGTTGTCGGCCCGCACTACCGAGGACTTGACCGCTTTTGTGGGAACTTTCTTCTACGTCCGATCCTGCCACTAACGCCCAACCCCCCACCTGCCGATGTGCCGGGATCCTCCTCACCGGGGGCCGGAGCCGGCGGATGGGCCGCGACAAGGCCTCCATACCGGTGCCCGGCACCGGCCCGGGGACGACGCTGGCCCGGCGCACGGCCGGGCTGCTGCGGGGGGTAGCCGACCCGGTCGTCGAGGTCGGCCCCGGCCACAGCGGGCTGCCGTCGGTGAGCGAGGACCCACCCGGCGGTGGACCGTTGGCCGCCGCCGCCGCCGGCTGGCGGGCCCTGGTCGATCTGGGCTGGCACGGTCCGGTGCTGGTGGTGGCGACCGACCTGCCGCTGCTCAGCCCCGGACTTCTCGAGTGGCTGGCCGGCCACCCGGCGGACCGGGCCGTGGTGCCGGTGGCCGGCGATCGGGTACAACCGCTGTGTGCCCGCTACCGATCGTCCGACCTGGCCCACGCCGCCGACCTGGTCACCGCCGGCCGGAGGGCCATGTCGGACCTGCTCGCCGTCATCGACCCGGTGCTGATCCCCGAGCAGGAGTGGGCCGGCCCGGCCGGCGGAGCGGACGCTCTGGAGGACGCCGACACCCCGGCGGACCTGCGACGCCTGGTGGGGCCGGAATGACCATCCCCCGCCCGGTGACGGCCCTCAAGGCCATCAAGGTGCGGCCCGACCGCCACCTGGAGTTGCCCGAGCACGTGGCCACCGAGGAGCCCATGCAGATCCTGGTGGCCGGGCCCGGCCAGGACGCCGCTCCCCTGGCGGTCACCATGCGGACCCCCGGCCACGACTTCGAGCTGGCCGCCGGGTTCGTGCTCACCGAAGGCGTGGGCACAAGGGGAGACATCGCCTCGGTCGACTACTGCGAGGCCGTGGACCGCAGCGATCCCACCACCCGGTACAACCACGTCACCGTCCGGCTGCACCGCCCCTGGGCCGGCCACGGCGAGTCCCGGTACTTCGCGGCGTCGTCCAGTTGCGGCATGTGCGGCAAGGCCACCATCGACCAGATCGAGACGGAATGCTCGACGTTGGGCGCCGGCCGGCCGTTCCCGGCGTCGCTCGTACCCACCCTCCCGGATCGTCTCCGCCGGGCCCAGAAAGCCTTCGACCGCACGGGGGGCCTGCACGCGGCGGGCATGTTCGACCGCGGCGGGAACCTGTGCTGCGCCCGCGAGGACGTGGGCCGGCACAACGCGGTGGACAAGGTGGTGGGCTGGACGGTGCTGACCGGCCTGGCCGGCGCGGCGCCGGCGGATCCCGGTGACCTGGCGCTGGCGGTATCGGGGCGGGTCAGCTTCGAGATAGTGCAGAAGGCGGCCGTCGCCGGGATCGGCCTCATCGCCGCGGTCTCGGCCCCGTCCAGCCTGGCCGTCGACGCCGCCAACCGGCTGGGAGTGACGGTCGCCGCCTTCGTCCGCGGTGACA
Organism: Actinomycetes bacterium; assembly: GCA_021827225.1. Next base: position 1,962 of record JAKAXG010000342.1, read on the forward strand.
CCTTCAACGTCTACAGCCATCCCGAGCGGATCGCCCTGGAGGAGTGACCGCCTCCCCGTCCCCCGCCTCACGCGACCGGAGAGCCCGCGCCGTGCACGGGCTCCCCGGTTCGTAGAGCGCTCTGCCAAGAAGCGTGTGGGATCAGCCCAGACGCCTCACGTTGGCGGCCTGGAGCCCCTTCGGGCCCTGGTTCACGTCGAACTCGACCTTTTCGTTCTCCTCGAGGTTCCGGTACCCGTTGCCCTCGATGGCACTGAAGTGCACGAAGACGTCGGGCCCGCTGTCCTGGGAGATGAAGCCATACCCCTTCTCCGAGTTGAACCACTTGACAGTTCCTGTGGCCACAAGCAATCCCTCCTTTCCTGGCCTGACCGGACCTCGCGTCCGTAGAAACGGGCCCGGCGGCCTCCGGCCGAAGCCGGAGAGGGATTCTGCTTCAACTCGATGCTCCACCCTCGTGGCGAAGAAAGTAGCACGCAGTTGGCCGCCGCAATACCCCCCTGTGCCAACGGACAGGCCGACTGCCTAGCCTTGTCACCAATGTCACGGAAGGTGTCTATCGTCCCCCACACTCATTGGGATCGGGAGTGGTATGCGCCGTTCGAGGCATACCGCCTGAAGCTGGTCACCATGATGGACGGGCTGCTCGACCTGCTGGAGGAAGACGAGCGGTTCTCCCACTTCCATCTGGACGGGCAGGTGGCGGTGGTGGACGACTACCTGGAGGTGCGGCCGGGATCGGAGAAACGGGTCCGGGACCTGATCTCCGCCGGGCGGTTGTCGGTCGGGCCGTGGTACGTGCTCATGGACGAGTTCTGCGTGTCCGGGGAGACCCTGGTCCGCAACCTGCAGTTGGGTTTGGAGCGGGCCTCCGGGCTCGGCGCCGACCCGACCGTCGGGTACCTCCCGGACATGTTCGGCCATATGGCGCAGATCCCGCAGGTGCTGCGCTCGGCCGGCATCGGCCACGCCGTGGTGTGGAGGGGCGTACCCGCCGCCGTCGGGCGCAGCGGCTTCTGGTGGGAGTCTCCCGACGGCAGCCGGGTCCGGGCCGAGTACCTGCCGGTCGGCTACGCCGGCGGCGCTTTCCTGCCCGACGATCCGGCGGCCCTGGTCCGCCGGGTGGCCGCCCACGAGGCGGAGATGGGCTCGTTCCTCGAGCCGGGATGGCCGATGCTGATGATGAACGGCGGGGACCACCAGAACCCCCAGCCGTGGCTGGCCGATCTCCTGGAGCAGGCCAACCGGGCACAGGACCGGTACTTTTTCCGGCAAAGCAGCCTGCAGGAGCACCTGGCCGACGCCCCCACCGAGGGGCTGCCGGCGTGGCTCGGGGAGCTGCGCAGCGGCCACCGCTCCCCCATCCTCCCGGGCGTGCTGTCCAACCGGGTGGACATCAAGCAGGCGGCGGCGTCGACCGAGGTGCTGCTGGAGATGCGGGCGGAGCCGCTGGCCACCCTGTGGCTGCCCGCCGGGCTGTGGCCGGCCGCCGAGCTCGACCGGGCCTGGACCGAGGTCGTCCTCAACTCGGCCCACGACTCCATCTGCGGGTGCTCCGCGGACGAGGTGGGCCGGGCGGTGCTGCACCGCTACGACACCGCCCGGGCGCTCGGGGCCGACGCCGCGGACCGGGCCCTCGAGCTGGCCGCCGTGGCCCTGGAGTCGGCCGGGCCGGCGGTGGTCAACCCGCTGCCCCGCCCCCGGAGCGGCCTGGTGGAGCTGCTCCTGGCGGGCACCACCGCCCCGGCCGGCACCCAGCAGCTCGAGGCGGTGGCACCGGGCCGGCGGGAGGTGCGGGGCCGGGGCCGGGACCTGTCCGCCCTGCTCGGCCAGCTGACCGGGGACGGCTGGCTGGGGCCGTCCGGGCGGGCCGAGTCGGCGGCGCTCTCGCAGCCGGACCGGGGCGGGCTGGTCCTCACCCTCGACCGCGACGCCGCCCGCCCGAGCGACGGCCGGATGCCCCAGACGATGGCCGAGGCGTGGGCCCGGGCCGGCGCCGACCCCGACCAGCCGCTCACGGTGGTGGTGCGCCGCGCCGGCTGGCAGCGGGTCCTGGTGGCGGCCGACGCCCCCGGCTGGGGCTGGTCGGTCTGGGCGCCGCCCGCCGGCGGGGCGTACCCGTGCGGGACGGTGCGGGTGGAGGACCTGGTGCTCGACAACGGAACCGTCCGGGTGGAGCTGGACCCGTCCTCGGGGACCTTCAGCCTGAACGGGGTGGCCGGCCAGAACCTGCTCGTCGAGGAGGGCGACGCCGGCGACACCTACAACTTCTGCCCGGTCGAGGGGGGACCGGGGCCGCAGCCGGTGACCCGGCCGGTGTCGGTGGAGGTGGAGATCCTCGAGCGGGGACCGCTTCGCGGGGTGGCCCGGGTGCGGAGGCTGTACGAGTGGCCGGAGGGTCTCATCGAGCAGGACGGCCGGTGGGTCCGGTCGCCGACACGGCAGCGGGTCTCGGTGATCTCCGACGTGGAGGTGCGGGCCGGGGAGGCGGTGGCCCGGGTCAGCACCTCCTTCGAGAACAGGTGCCGGGATCACAGGGTCCGGGCCGTTTTCCCGCTGGGCCGGCCGGCGACGTTCAGCGTGGCGGAGTGCGGCTTCGCCACCGTCCGGCGGGGTCTGGAGGCGGAAGGGGGAACCTACGAGGCGGCCCAGGCCACCTTCCCGTCCCGGCGTCTCGTGTCGGCCGGCGGGCTCACCGTCACCCACCAGGGCCTGCTGGAGTACGAGGTGGTGGCCGGCGAGGCGGCCGGCGGGGCGCACGGTGAGGCGGCCGGCGGGCAGGCGCTGGCTCTGACGCTCCTGCGGGCCACCGGGGTTATCTCCCGACCCACCCTCCGGACCCGCCCCAACGTGGCCGGTCCTCCCGTAGCGGTACCGGCCGCGCAGCTCCCCGGTCCTTTCACCGCCCGCTACGCCCTGGCGCCGGGCTGCGCCGACCCGCTCCGGATGGCCGACGAGGTGTGGACACCACTGCTGCCTTTCGTTTCGGTCGGTCAGGGCCGGCTGCCGGACCGGGGCAGCCGGCTGAAGGTGACCCTGGGCGGCTGCGCCGTGTCGTCCCTGCGCCGGCGGTCCGGCGCCATCGAGATGCGGGTCTACAACCCCTCCGGGGCGGCATCGGCGGTGACCGTTCCCGGCCACTCCGGCGAAGTGGTGGATCTGAGGGGCCGGCCCCTGTCCCGTTGGGAGGGCCGGTTCGAGGTGGGGCCGTGGGCCATCGTCACCGCCCGCTTCGACGCCACCAGCCTCGACTAGCTTCCGATCCGGGCGCCTTGGGGGTTGCCGGCGGGATGTTGCCGGCGGCGTCACGTGTGCCCGCCGAAAGGTGGATCTCTGCGCCCCACGGGGGGACGATCCACCTCTCGGCACGAGTCCCGCGGCACGGCGCCGCCGAAAGGTGGATCTCTACGCCCCACGGGGGGACGATCCACCTCTCGGCACGAGCCCCGCGGCACGCCACGGAGGCCGCCGGCGGCTCCGCTAGCGCCCGGTGAGCACGGCCACGACCGGACCCGATCCGCCGCCCGGTCCAGGGGCTGGCCGGGCCGGGACCACGCCGGAGCGCAGCGCCGCCCACGCCACGGCCCCGGTCGGCTCGA
>JAKAXG010000343.1 GCA_021827225.1 Actinomycetes bacterium
CGCCAGGGCCTCCAGGCCCGCCAGGTACGCCTCCATCACCTCCTGGTAGCGGGGAATGCTGAAGATGAGCGTCACGTTGATGTTGCGGCCCTCGGAGATCATCTGGCGCACCGCCGGGACCCCCTCAGCGGTGGCGGGGATCTTCACCATGAGGTTCGGCAGGGCGATCCGCTCGTGCAGGTTGCGGGCCGCCTCGATGGTCTCGCCGGTCCGGCTGGCCAGAGAAGGTGCCACCTCCAGCGACACGAAGCCGTCCAGCCCGCCACTGGCTTCGTGTACCGGCCGCAACAGCGCGCAGGCGTCCCTGACGTCGTCGACAGCCATGTCCCAGAAGGCCGACTCCACCGAGTCACGGGAGATGACGGACCGGAACTGCTCGTCGTAGGCATCGGAGCCGGTCATCGCCTTCTGGAAGATGGTCGGGTTGGAGGTCACCCCGCGGATGCCCTGGTCCACCAGCTTCTGCAGGCCTCCGCCGCGCAGGCTGGGCCGGTTGAGGTTGTCGATCCAGGGGCTCTGGCCCTGCTGGGAGCAGAGCTTCTGCAGGTTGGTCACTACTCGTCCTCCTCGTCTTCGTAGATCTCGTCGAAACCCTCCAGGGCGTCCACCAAAGTGGCGGCCCGGGCGGCCACGTGCTCGGGCGTGAATCCGAACGACTCCAGCACCTCGGCGCCGGGCCCGGAGGCGCCGAAGTGGTCGATCGAGACCGAGTCGTCGGCCCAGCGGGCCCACCCGAAGGAGCTGGCGGCCTCCACCGCCAGGACCGGGACCGCCCCGCCGAGCACGGCGTCCTGGTAGTCGTCGTCCTGCTCCTCGAACAGCTCCCAGCTGGGCATGGACACCACCCGGGCCGACAGGCCGCTGGCGTCGAGCAGCTTGGCCGCCTCCACGCAGAGGCCCACCTCGGAGCCGGTGCCGACGAGGATCACGTCCGGTTCCTCGTCCGCCTCCACCAGGACGTAGGCACCCCGCTCCAGGTTCGAGCCCAGCTCGGCCGTCCCCTCGAGCACCGGCAGGTTCTGCCGGCTGAGGATCAGGGCGGTGGGGCCGTCCCGCTCGACGGCCACCCGCAGGGCGTGCGCCGACTCGTTGGCGTCGGCCGGGCGGATCACCCGCAGGCCGGGTATGGCCCGCACCGCGGCCAGCTGCTCGATGGGCTGGTGGGTGGGGCCGTCCTCTCCGAGACCCACGGAGTCGTGGGTCCAGAAGTAGACGACCTTGGCCTCCGACAGGGCGGCCAGGCGCACCGCCGGGCGCATGTAGTCGCTGAACACGAAGAAGGTGCCGCCCACCGGGAGCACCCCGCCGTGGAGGTTCAGGCCGTTCATCACCGAGCCCATGGCGTGCTCGCGCACGCCGAAGGCGATGGCCCGCCCCTCGGGGTGCTCGTGGCTCTGGAGGGGCTCGTCATCGAGCTTGGTGCCCGTGTTGCCGGTCAGGTCGGCCCCGCCGGCCACCAGTCCGGGGATGTCGTCGAAAACCGCGTTCATGGCCGTCTTGACCGAGTTGCGGGTGGCCACCGACTCGCCCGGTTTCCACACCGGCAGCTTGTCCTGCCAGCCCGGCTTGCCCCGGTCCTCCCAGGCGGCGTCCCACGCCTCCCGGTCGCCGCTCCAGCTCTGCAGGCGACCCTCCCATGCGGCCCTCCGGGCCCGGCCCCGCTGGCCGGCCTGGCGGTACATGTCGAGCACCTCCCCGGGGACCCAGAAGTCCTGGTCGGGGGGGAGCCCCAGGATCTCCTTGGTGGCCCGGACCTCGTCGGCGCCGAAGGGAGACCCGTGGGCCTTGGGGCTGTCGGTCATCTTCGGCGACGGGTAGCCGATGTGGCTGCGCAGCACGAGCAGGCTGGGCCGGTCCTCCTCGGCCATGGCCCGGCGGACGCCGGCCTCCAGGGCGTCGGTGTCGTTGGCGATCTCACCCAGGTGCTCCACGTGCCAGCCGTAGCCCTCGAAGCGCTTGCCGACATCGTCGGTGAGGGCGATCTCGGTCGGCCCGTCGATGGTGATGTGGTTGTCGTCGTAGACGTATACGAGCCGGCCCAGCTCGAGGTGCCCGGCCAGCGAGGCGGCCTCGTGGCTCACACCCTCCATCAGGTCGCCGTCACTGCAGATGACGAAGGTGTGGTGGTCGACCAGGTCCGGGCTGAAGCGGGCCCGCAGCATCCGCTCCGCCAGGCCCAGGCCGACGCCGTTGCCCACGCCCTGGCCCAGCGGGCCGGTGGTGACCTCGATGCCGGGCAGGTGGTGCACCTCCGGGTGGCCGGGGGTTCGGCTGTGCAGCTGGCGGAACTGCTCGAGGTCCTCCAGCTCCAGGCCGTAGCCGGTCAGGTACAGCATCGAGTACAGGAGGATGCAGGCGTGACCGCAGGACAGCACGAAGCGGTCCCGGTCCGGCCAGTGGGGGTCGGACGGGTCGTAGTTCATGATCCGGGTCCAGAGGACGTGGGCCAGCGGCGCCAGCGCCATGGCCGTACCGGGGTGCCCGGAGTCGGCCTTCTGGGGGGCATCCATGGCCAGACCGCGGATGACATTGATGCCCAGCTGCTCGAGGTCGCGCTCCGTCATGGGGCAACCCTACCCACGCCGGGAAGGGTCACCGGTACCCTCAGGCGGGGGGAAGCAGGGTGAGCGGGACCACCGTGGCGGGGCCGTCGGGAAGCAGCCGGCAGTGGGCCTCGATGGTCCCGTAGGACTTGTACTCCAGCTCACCCCGTACCAGCCGGTAGGTGAACTTGCCGGGCTCCACCGTGAACGGTGACACATTGCGTGCCACCTGCTCGCCGTCCTCGTCGGTGAAGATCACCTCGAGGATGCCCTGCCCGTCCTCGTCGGGCCGGCACCGGACCAGCACGATCAGATGGGGGGTGACCGCCACCGGAGGCTCGGTGGGGGCGGGCATGGAGAACATGATGCCCAGCAGGTCAATGCGGGTCGACGGACCGGGGACGGGCCGCAGGTCGATGTTCTCGGCGAAGAGGGCGGAGATGATGTCCATGGCGGCGGGGAGGCTAGACGCGCTGCGGGCGCTCAGACCGGCTGCGGCTCCCGGCGGGCGCCGGCGGCCAGGCGGGGCTCCAGGTGGCGGACCGTCAGCCAGCGCAGGCGGCCGGCCAGGGCCACGAACCACCAGCCCGGGTCGATCTCCCGCTTGGCGAAGGACAGGCGGGCGGAGGTCGGCGCGGCGTGGTGGTTGCTGTGCAGCCCCTCGCCGGCGGTCAGCCACGCCAGCCACTGGCTGTTGGTGGCCAGGCCCTTGAACACCCGCTTGCCGTAGGTGTGCCCGACGGCGTTCACCGCCGAGTTGAGCAGCAGGTAGACCACGGCGTGGGTGCCGGCCGCGATGGCGGTCAGCTCCCAGTTCTCCCCGAAGATGAAGAACAGGGCGACGACGCCGATGCCCAGGCCGAGCAGGGCGTGGTCGAAGAGGATCCTGTCCCAGCGGTCCGCCGGGAGGTCCCTGGCGTACTTGTCGACCGTGACCCCGTCGCGCGCGGCCTTGCGGTAGAGCACCACGTTCCCGAGCTGCACCTTCCAGAACCCCTCGATCCTGGGGGAGTGGGGGTCACCCTCCAGGTCGGTGAAGGCGTGGTGCTTCCGGTGCACGCCCACCCACTGCCTGGGCCGGATGCCGGTGGTGATCCACGTGGCGACCCGGAAGGCGAACCGCAGGGGGGGCGACATGGTGATCGCCTTGTGCGACAGGGTGCGGTGCAGAAAGACGGTCGTGAGGAGGATCGCCACCTGGCACGTGGCCAGACCGACGACCACGGCGACGATTATGCCGGTCATCCCCCACAAGGTACCCGGTGGCCGGCCGCCGAAGCGCCCGGCCCCGCCGGTTCTTCCGGTCCTACCCGCGGGCGTGGTAAGCCGACCGGTGTGAGCCGATACCTGCCCGTGTTCCCTCTGGGCAACCCGCTGCTCCCGACCCAGATCCTTCCCCTGCACATCTTCGAGGACCGCTACCGGGTACTCATGGAGAGCCTCACCAGCCCCGGGTCCAGCGCGGAGATGGGGGTGGTGCTGATCGAGAGGGGCAGCGAGGTGGGCGGCGGTGACGTCCGGGTCGGCACCGGCACGGTGGCCCACCTCATCGAGTCGGAGCGCCTGCCCGACGGCCGGTGGATCGCCATCTTCGCCGGCAGCCACCGGTTCCGGGTGGAACGCTGGCTGGACGACGGCCCCTACCCCCAGGCGATGGTCGTCGAGATGGCCGACGAGGAGTGGGACCCGGCCGACGCCGGGCGGCTGGCCGCGGCCGAGGCCGAGGTCCGCCGGGCGGTCGGGCTGGCGGCGGAGCTCGGCGACGGTGGGGCCAACCCGGCGTTCACGCTCGACGCCGAACCGGTCCGGGCGGCCTGGGAGCTGTGCGTCCGGTCCCCCCTCGGCGCCCTGGACCGACAGCGGCTCCTCGAGGCCGGGGACCGGGCCGAACGGCTCGGGATCCTGGAGCGCGAGGTGGCCGAGATCGCCCGATTGCTTGCGTTCAGGCTACGCGGGCGGTAAGGATCGAAAGGTTGTGAGCAAACAGGACGACAAGGGTCTCGGCACCCACTTCAGCGAACTGCTCGGCCTGGTCATCGCCTACGCCAAGCAGGAGACCGTCGTCCCGCTCAAGAACCTGGGCCGCTACATCGGTTTCGGCCTGGCCGGGGCCATCCTGATGGCGGCCGGCGGGGCCATGGCCACCCTGGCGGCGGTGCGGCTGGTGCAGGTCGAGACCGGTCGGCACCTGCACGGTGAGCTGACCTGGGTTCCCTACCTGGGGGGCATCCTCGTCGCCGGCGCGGGGGTCGCCTGGGCCGCCACCCGGATCGGCCGGGACGTCAAGCGATGAGCCCGAAGAAATCCTCCCTGCGGCCGACCACCCCCGAGGGGATGGTCCCCGGCCAGCGGGTGGAGATCACCGATATCCGCAAAAAGCTCGAGGAGATCCGGGGCGACACCGACGAGACGGCGACCGCGGCCAAGCCGTACGCGGTGATGGCCGCCGTGGGCGGAGCGGTCGTCGTGGTCACCCTGGCCTTCCTGCTGGGCCGGCGCCGGGGCCGGCGCAAGTCCACCTGGGTGGAGATCCGCCGGCTGTGACCGCCCTCGACCGGGCCACCAGGGCCCTGATGCGCCAGGCCTGGAGGCGGGGGGTGCTGGGCGGGAGCTCGGCCTGGACCGCCATAGGCGGCTTGGCCGTCCTCGGGTACCTCGGGGGCCGGGCCCTGCGCCGGGATGCCGATGTGGTGTTCTCCGAGGAACTGGCGCCGGGCCAGTCGATCCGCATCACCCACGAGGCCCGGCCCTGATCACCCGGCGCCCCGCGGGCGCCGACACCTGCCGCTGGTCCACAATCGGTTGAGTGAAAGTTCTGCTGCGCAATCCCCGCCGGGAGATGACCATGGACGGCCCGCTGGCGGTGTCCGCCCTGCTCAACCGGCTCGACGTCAACCGGGAGTCGGTCCTCGTGATCGTGGACGGCTCCCTGGTGACCGGCGACGCCACGGTGCCCGACTCGGCCACCGTGGAGGTCCGGCCGGTCATTTCGGGGGGCGCCCTGTGAGCCGGC
>JAKAXG010000344.1 GCA_021827225.1 Actinomycetes bacterium
GCTCGGAGCCCGCGATCGGCTGGCCGGGGGGATCGACGACCCGGACGAGAGAGCGTCTGCTTCCGAGCGCCTGGCCGTGTACGCCGCCGCCGCCGAGCAGCGCTGCGACACGCTACGGGCCCAACTTCGAGCCGCGGAATCCATGGCCGACATGCTGCGCCGGGAGGCCCGCCACCGCGACGCCCGTCGCCGGGCCGCCAGAACTCACCGGTGAGGGCCGGATGACCTCCGATGGGCCAGCGGGCTGCTGAGACGGAGAGTGCAGGCCCTGTTAGCGGAGTGGGCCATCCATGGGTTCCACGGAGCCGATCTACCGGGGCGGCACGAATATCGGCCAGGACATCGCCGTCCTGGCTGACCTCCGGGGGCACTGTTCCCCGCTCGAGAGCATGAATCAGGACCATCTGGCCGCCGATCAATGCCCACGGAACGCTGAGACGCTCACAGGATCTGAGACATCGAGACGCAGATGCAGGCGGCGGGCCAGTCCATCCCAGTCCTCGGCGGGGAAATACAGCTCGGGCACCGCTTGATGGGCGATCAGGTCAGCACCGATGGAGCTGGCCACCGCGGGGCTGGCCGGCCATACGTTTTCGGCGTGGGCCAGGCGGTCGACTGCGGCCCGATGGCCGGCTACGGCCAACCTGTCTTCGCGGCCCCGCAAGACCCGGCGCCACTCGGAGGTATCTTTGCCGGCCATGGCCCGGGCCCTCGCCAGGTCGATGAGCGCCCAGACCCGCCGCGGGGTGACCGTCGAGCTCGAATGCCGGCGCCAGACCGGAGGACTCGCCATCGCCGGCACCGCCCAGTTCGTGCTCAGACGACCATCGACGGGTCGGGGCGGTCAGCTGGCAACGCATATGCGAGCGACCGGCGGGGCGCCACGATCAGCACGATGACGCGCCCCCGCCGTTTATCAGCTCCCCCTGGGGGCGGAGGACGTCGTTGGGGTAGCGCATCGGTGACCCGGGGCCGTGTCCGATCCGGCTCCGGTAACGGTCTGCCGCTGGCGCCACGGCCACACTCCGTCGAGCTCCACGCTGAGCGACCAGCTCAGGACTATCCGCACGGCCACGATGGTGGCGAGCACGGCCACGCTGTCAGACGTCTGGTCGACCACGACCGTGCGGATGGTGTCGGCGATGATCAGGATCTCCAGGCCGAGCAGTATGACCCGGGCCAGGTGCTTGCGGAAATAGTGGTACGCCCGGGGCCGCCGATCGGGGATCAGGTACAACGCGCCGGAGTGGAGGAGGGTGCCGAGGCCGCCCAGTGCCAGTACCACCACGCCGACGGCCTCCACGACCTGGACCACGTCCTCCACATTGTGGCTGAAGGTCATATCGGGCGCACCGGGGCCGACAGCCGGCGGTCACTGTCGGGAGAGGAGGGCGGCCGCTTCCCGGGCCAGGTCGGCGAAGGGATCGCCGCTCACGTCGATGAGGACCCGGCGGACGGTCCCTCCGATCAACGGCCACGGCGGATCGCCGGCATAGTCCTCGGTCACCTGCTCGATGCCCGACCGCCCGATCGTGACACCCCCGCCGGCCAGGCCGAACTTCCCCGGCTGGGTGCGGATCGTCGCTGCGCCCACCTTCCGGTCCCGGATGTAGAGGCTGAGGGTCCCCTCGGGGGGAACGGCCCGGCCGTGCCTCTCGAACGACGCCGACAGGACGACGTGCCCGGTGGGGACGCCTTCGTCGGCTTCGACGACCTGGAGGTCCTCTCCGAGGAAGCTGTAGACGTACTTCAAGGTCCCGTTCTTGACATACAGGGCGTGGCCGCCGAATCGCGATCCCTGGGACAGGAGGACGCCGCTGGCCTCGGGGGTGTCGATTTCGACCTCTGCAGCGATCGTGTACGAGCGCCCGCAGATGCCCGGTGCCACGGACTCCGGTACCGGCGAGGTGCCCGGGTAGTAGACGTAGCGGTCGCGTGGCTCGGCCAGTTGCGGCCGGGGGGTGGTGAAGGCCTCGACGGCGCTGCGCGTCTCCAGGGGGAGCGCCTGGTACTGCTCCGCCTGCTGCCACCACAGCTTCTTCAGCTCCTCGAGCCGCTCCGGGTGCCGTGCGGAGAGGTCGTGGCACTCGCACGGGTCGCTGGTGGTGTCGAACAGCTCCCAGCGTTGCTCCTCCAGCGGTAACCAGTAGTTGGGTCCTGCCGGTACAGCCGTCACCGCCTTCCAGCCGCGGTGCCAGATGGCTCGGGTGCCGAGCATCGAATAGAACTGCGTCTCCTTGCCGGTCTCGGCCTCGGGGTCGGCGAAGGTCGATGCCAGGCTGACGCCTTCCAGCGGCCTCTGGCTGTAACCGCCGACCGTGTCGGGCATCTCGATGCCGAGGCACTCGTACAGGGTCGGGACCATGTCAACCGCATGGCAGTACTGGTGGCGCATCTGGCCCCGGGCGGGAATTCCCCGCGGCCACGAGATGATCAGCGGGTCCGCCGTGCCTCCCCGGAAGTTGCCGTACCGCTTCCAGAGTTTGAACGGGGTGTTGAACGCCCAGGCCCAGCCGGTCGGGTAGTGGTTGTAGGTGCGGGTGCTGCCGAGCACGTCGAGGTATCTGAGGTTCTCCTCGATCCGGTCGGGCACACCGTTGAAGAACTTGTTCTCGTTGACCGACCCGTTAGGGCCGCCCTCACCGGACGCCCCGTTGTCCGATACCACCACCACGATGGTGTTCTGGAGCTGCCCGCTCTCCTCGAGATAGTCGAGCAGTCGCCCGAGCTCATGGTCGGCGTGGCTCAGGAAGCCGGCGTACACCTCCGCCATCCGTGAGAACAGCCGCCGTTCGTCGCCCGAGAGGGTGTCCCACGGGCGCACGGTGTCGACCTCGGGCCAGTCCTCCCCGCCCGGGCCCCGGTGACCGAGATACGGGTTCATGGGGGAGAGCTCCGCCTGCGCAGGAACTATCCCCAGCGCCTTCTGGCGCTCGAGGATGCCGGCGCGGATCGCCTCGTATCCCATGTCGAAGCGGCCGCGGTAGCGGTCTATCCACTCCTCCGGGGCGTGGTGGGGCGCGTGCGCCGCCCCGGGGCAGTAGTAGAGGAAGAAGGGCTTCTCCGGAGCTATGGCCTTGGCGTCGCGGATGAATTCGATCGCCCTGTCGGTGAGATCGGTGCTCAGGTGGTAGCCGTCCTCCGGAGTCGCCGGTGGGGCCACGGGGTGGTTGTCGTAGACCAACTCCGGATACCACTGGCTGGTCTCGCCACCGAGAAACCCGTAGTAGCGCTCGAAGCCGCGTCCGAGAGGCCAGTGGCGCTTGGACGCCGCCATGTTCATCTCGTCCTCGGCGGTCAGGTGCCATTTGCCGACCATGTAGGTGTTCCAGCCCCGCTCCTGTAGGACCTCGGCGATCGTGGCGCACTCGAAGGGGATGTGCCCGTTGGAGTTGGGGAACCCCGACGTGATCTCGGTGATGCCGGCCATGCCGTTGGTGGTGTGGTTGCGCCCCGTCATCAGGCACGACCGGGTGGGCGAGCACAGGGCCGTCGTGTGGAAGTTGGTGTAGCGCACACCCTGCTCGGCGATCCGGCTGATGTTCGGGGTGCCGATGGGCCCGCCGAATGTGTCCATCGCCGCGAATCCGACGTCGTCCAGCACGACGTAGAGCACGCTCGGGGCGCCCGCGGGAGCCCTCGACTCGATGAACGGCTCCCAGTCGGGCACCGAATCCTTGATGTCGGCTCGGATCGTCCCGCGAAACGGCTTTGTCATCGTTGCCTCCGTCGGCTCCCCGTCGGCCCTGGTTCGAGGCGGGGTGCTCACAGCCAGCACAGCCGCGGCCGGCACGGTCTGCCATCACCCGCCGAGGATGAGCCGCCACCACCCGCAGGGGGTGACGCCCGGACGGGCCACCGGGAGGTTGAGTGGCGGGCGTGGAGCAGGGCAATCCCACGCCGACGGGCGTCCCCCGGGCGTTTCACCTCCTGGCCAAGCCGACCGGAGCGGTGTGCAACCTCGATTGTTCGTACTGCTTCTTCATCTCCAAGGAGAGGCTGTACCCCGGAAGCCGGTTCCGGATGGCCGACGAGATGCTGGAGCGCTACATCAAGAACCTGATCGAGGCCCACGCCCGTTCGCCGGTGGTGGAGGTGGCGTGGCAGGGCGGGGAGCCCACGCTGATGGGCCTCGACTTCTTCCGCCGGTCGGTCTATCTGGTGAGCCGCTACCTGCAGCCGGGCCAGCGCGCCGAGCATTCGATCCAGACCAACGGGACCAGGCTCGACGAGCGGTGGGCGACGTTCTTCAGGGACCACGCCTTCCTGGTCGGGATCTCCATCGACGGGCCACGGGACGTACACGACGCCTACCGGCTGGACCGCCGGGGCCAGGGTAGCTTCGACCGGGTGATGCGGGGGTTGGGCCATCTCCGCTCGGGCGGCGTCAGCTTCAACGTCCTGACCACGGTCAACGCCGCCAACGAGCAGCGGGGGAGGGAGGTCTACCGGTTCCTGAGGGACGACTGCGGGGCCCGGTTCATGCAGTTCATCCCCGTGGTCGAGAGGATCCCCGATCCGGTAGGAGCCGGCGGGGAGGCCCGCTCGTCGTGGCGCGACCGCCCCCTCTACACACAGACCGGCGAGGCGGTCTCGGCCCGCTCGGTGTCCGCTGAGGGCTACGGCCGGTTCCTGATCGACGTGTTCGAGGAGTGGGCGCGCCGCGACGTCGGCGAGGTGTACGTCCAGATGTTCGACACCGCCCTGGCCAACTGGGTCGGTGCCCCGCCGGGGATGTGTGTGCACAGCGAGACCTGCGGACTGGCGTTGGCCCTCGAGCACAACGGTGATGTCTACTCGTGCGATCACTATGTGGAGCCCGGCTACCGCCTCGGCAACATCGGCGAGGAGCGCCTTGTCGACCTGGTGTCCTCGGATCGCCAGCACCGCTTCGGGATGGACAAGCGGGACACGCTGCCCCGCTTCTGCCGGGAATGCGACGTCCGCTTCGCCTGCCAGGGAGGCTGCCCCAAGGACCGCTTCGCCAGGACACCCGACGGGGAGCCGGGCCTCAACTACCTCTGCCCGAGCTTCAAGCGGTTCTTCAGCCACGTAGAGCAGCCGATGGGGGAGATGGCGACTCTGCTGGAGCAGGGCCGGGAGGCAGCCGGGATAGTCCGGTGGTACCGGAGCAGAGATGCCCGCCGGGGCCGCAATGAGGCGTGCTCCTGCGGCAGCGGTCGCAAGTGGAAGGTCTGCCACGGCGCTCAGGCATCGCAGCGGTAGCTCGCCGCCGCCGATGGACCACGCGCTGGAGCCCGGGAGCGACGCTGGTCCCGGGCTCCGCGCGGTCAGGAGGACCTGCCGGTGGGGCCGGTCAGGCTCCGGACGCCACCTGCTGGGGGGTCACGTACGCCACCTGGTTCAGCTGGTTGGACGTGGTGAACCCGTCGACGGCGAAGCCGCTGAAGGTGTTGTGGTACTGGTTGAAGTCCTCCGGGCCCGTAGCCCCCTGGTAGTTGATCTCGGTCCCCTTCTTGAGCAGGGCCACGCAGGAGGCGTAGGTGTAGCACTTGGTCCCCGGCGGGTTGGACACCTTGGTGATG
>JAKAXG010000345.1 GCA_021827225.1 Actinomycetes bacterium
CCGGCAGGCGCTCGGCTACCGGGAGGTCCTGTCCCACCTGGAGGCCGGGGTGGCACTGTCCGAAGCGGTGGACGAGGCGGACCGCCGCACCCGGGCGTTCGCCCGCCGGCAGCGGATGTGGTGGCGACGGGACCCCAGAGTGGCCTGGTACGGCTCCCCGGAGAATCCGCTGGCTGTTGTCGCTCACATCCTGGGAAACTGGGAGGAACCATGATGATCCTCGAAAAGCTGCACGGCCTGGGCAACGACTTCCTGGTCCTTCTCGACGCCACCTCCACCATGGAGGTGGACGCCGAGCTGGCCGTGGCGCTGTGCGACCGCCACACCGGCATCGGCGCCGACGGGCTGATCCTGGGCCGGCGGCTGGGCCTGGAGCAGGACATGTCCTTCCGGCTCTGGAACGCCGACGGCTCAGAAGCCGAGATGAGCGGCAACGGCATGCGCTGCCTGGCCCACGCCGCCCTCGACGCCGGCTGGGTGGAACCGGACCGGCCCTTCGGGGTCATGACCCCCGCCGGCCGGCGGGAGGTGCGGATCCGCCGGACCGGCCGCCCGGACGAGACCTGGGCGGAGGTGGACATGGGCCCGGTGAAGGTCCGCCCCGACGGGGACGCCGACAGGTGCAACGTGGGCCACGGCTCGCTCCTGGTCGACGTCGGCAACCCCCACCTGGTCGTCCTCGGCCCCGACCCGGCCACCGTGGACGTGGCCGCCCTGGGGCCGGCCCTGGAGCGGTCCGACCCGGCCGGGTTGAACGTCGAGTTCGCCACCCTCGGTCCCGGGCCCGACGCCGCCACCATGCGGGTCTGGGAGCGGGGAGTGGGAGAGACCCAGGCCTGTGGCACCGGCTCGTGCGCGGCGGCCGCCGCCCTGCACCACTGGGGTCGGGTGGGCCGGGCGGTGACGGTCTACCAGCCCGGCGGGGCGGTGGCCGTCGAGCTGCGACCGGACGGCACGGCCAGCCTGGCCGGGCCGAGCGTGTTCATCGCGGAGTGCCGGGTCGGGCTCGCCTCATGAGCCTGATCGAACGCAGCTTCCGGGAGAAGATCGTCCTCGTCGGCGTCACCGTCCCGCCCCAGACCGAGGAGGAGACGGAGATGCACCTCGACGAGCTGGCGCTGTTGATCGACACGGCCGGCGCCGACGAGGCAGCCCGGGTGATGCAGCGCCGCGACTCCCCGGACCCGGCCACCTTCGTCGGCAAGGGCAAGGCGGAGGAGCTGCGCGAGCTGTCCGAGGCCGTCGACGCCGACACCGTCGTGTTCGACGACGAGCTCAGCCCGGCGCAGTCCCGGAACCTGGAGAAGATCCTGGGCCGGACCGCCATCGACCGCACGGCGGTGATACTCGACATCTTCGCCCAGAACGCCCGCACCCAGGAAGGCAAGGCGCAGGTGGAGCTGGCGCAGATCCGGTACCGGCTGCCCCGCCTGCGGGGCCGGGGCACCCAGCTGTCGCGGCTGGCCGGCGGGATCGGCACCCGGGGCCCCGGCGAGACGCAGCTGGAGGTGGACCGCCGGCGCCTGGTCCGGCGCATGAACCGCCTGGAGAGCGACCTGCGCCGGCTGACCGAGCAGCGCCGCCTGCAGCGCAAGGCCCGCCGGCGCAGCCGTCTGGCCAACGTGTCCCTCGTCGGTTACACCAACGCCGGGAAGTCCACCCTGCTCAACAAGCTGACCGACGCCGGCGTGCTGGTCGAGGACCGCCTGTTCGCCACCCTGGACCCGCGCACCCGCCGGCTGGACCTGCCCGGGGGGGAGGCGGTACTCCTGTCGGACACCGTCGGTTTCGTCCGCAAGCTGCCCCACCAGCTGGTGGAGGCGTTCCGGTCCACCCTCGAGGTGGTCACCGAGTCGGATCTGCTGGTCCACGTGGTCGACAGCACCAGCCCCGACCCGGAGTTGCAGATCGAGGCGGTCCGGTCCGTCCTCGGGGAGATCGGCGCCGGGGACGTCCCCGAGCTGCTGGCGTTCAACAAGTCCGACGCCGCCGGGGTGGAGGCCACCCGCCTGGCCGGCCGCCACCCCGGATCGGTGGTGCTCTCGGCGCTCACCGGCGACGGCATCGACGACCTCCTCAGCGCGGTCGGTGACCGGCTGCGGGCGGCGGCATCGGTCATCGAGCTGGCCGTGCCCTACAACCGGGGGGACGTGCTGGCGGCGGTGCACCGGGAGGGGGAGGTCCTCACCGAGATCCACGACCAGGACTGCACCCACGTGCGGGTGCGGGTGGACCCGGCGGGGGCGGCCCGCTTCCGCGAGTTCGCGGTGCACTCGTCGTGAGCGGCCCGGCTCCCATCCCGCCGACCGACGCCCCGGCCGGCTTCGTGCCGCCCGCGTATCCCTACGACCGGCTCGACCAGGCCCGCCGGGTGGCGGCGGAACGCTTCGACGGCGACGTCATCGACCTCTCCATCGGCACGCCGACCGACCCGCCCCCGGCTGCGGTGATGCGGTCGCTGTTCTCCCCGACCGACGAGGGCGGCGCGGCCCGGGGCTACCCGCCTTCCATCGGCACCCTCCCGCTGCGCGAGGCCATCCAGGCCTGGACCCTCGAGCGGCTCGGCGTGACCCTGCCGCTGGACGCGGTGGCCGCCTGCGTCGGAACCAAGGAGTTCGTGGCCACCACCCCGCAGTGGATGAAGCTCCGCCGACCCGACCGCGACACCGTGCTCTACCCGGCCGTCGCGTACCCGACCTACGAGATGGGGGCGACCCTCGCCGGACTGCGCGCCGTGCCGGTGGCGGTCGACGAGCAGTGGCGGATCGACATCGGATCGATCGACCCCGCCGACGCCGCGCGCGCCCTGATGCTGTGGGTGAACACCCCCGGCAACCCGGCGGGCGGGCTCGACGACCTGGCGGAGGTGGCGGCCTGGGGCCGGGCGCAGGGCGTGCCCGTGTTCAGCGACGAGTGCTACGCCGAGTTCACCTGGGACGGCCCGCCCCGCACCGTCCTCGGCCACGGTGGCGGCCCGGAGGGCCTCGACGGCGTGGTGGCGGTGCACTCGCTGTCGAAGCGGTCGAACATGGCCGGCATGCGCATCGGCTGGTACGCCGGCGATCCCGACCTGGTCGGCTACCTGCGGGAGGTGCGCAAGCACGCCGGCTTCATGGTCCCCGGACCGGTGCAGCGGGCGGGGGCGATCGCCCTGGCCGACCAGTCCCACGTGGAGGAGCAGAGGTCGCGCTACGCCGCCCGGTTGTCGCGGGCCCAGGCTGTCCTGGCCGGCCTGGACGCCAAGTGCCCCCTGCCCGGTGGGGGGTTCTACCTGTGGGCCCCGGTCCCGGACGGCGACGAGTGGGCGTTCACCTCACGGCTGGCGTCCGAAGGCGGGGCGCTGGTATCGCCCGGGTCGTTCTACGGCGCCGCCGGCACCGGCTACATCCGCCTGGCGGTGGTGGCCCCGCTGGAGCGGCTCGACCTGCTGGCCGCCCGCCTCGGGCTGTAGGCGGGGCCGCCGAAGCGCAGCCGCACAACCCCCGGATAGGGCCGGTCCGGGTCGGCGGGGCCGGGATCCGACCCCAGCCGGTCGCCCGGTCATGGGGTAGCGTCGCTGACCATGGCTGATCTCGAGTCGCAGATCCGGGAACTGTGGGACCGCCGGGAGACCGTCGGACCCGACGACGAGGAGGCGGCGGGCGTCATCCGCGCCGCCGTCGACCTGCTGGACCGGGGCGAGGCCCGGGTGGCCGAGATCGGCCCCGACGGCCAGCCCGTCGTGCACGAGTGGCTCAAGCTGGCCATCCTCCTGCTGTTCCGGGTGTCGGCGCTGCAGACGACCGAGGCCGGCCCGTTCGAGTACGTGGACCGTCTGCCGCTCAAGCGGGACTACGCGGCCGCCGGCGTCCGGGTGGTGCCGGGGGCATCGGCCCGCTGGGGCAGCTATCTGGAGCCGGGGGTCATCATGATGCCCAGCTACGTCAACATCGGCGCCCGGGTGGGAGCGGGGACCATGGTGGACACGTGGGCCACCGTGGGCAGTTGCGCCCAGATCGGCCGTAACACCCACCTGTCCGGCGGGGTGGGGATCGGCGGTGTGCTGGAACCGCCGCAGGCCGCCCCGGTCATGGTCGGCGACGACTGCCTGATCGGCAGCCGCTGCGTGGTGGCCGACGGTGCCCGGGTCGGTGACGGGGTGGTGCTCGGAGCCGGCTGCATCCTGACCGGTTCCATACCGGTCATCGACGCGGAGACCGGCGAGGAGATGTCCCGGGGGGTCGTCCCCAGCTGGTCGGTCGCCGTCTCGGCCACCCGCCCCCGCCGCTATCCCGGCGGGGAGTTCGGCATGCCGTGCGTGCTCGTCGTCCGCCGCCTGGAGCCCGGCGACCGTCACGACAAGTCGAAGCTGAACGACATCCTGCGCCAGCACGGGGGCACCCTCTGAGCGACCTCCTGGCGGCCACCGCCGCCCTCGTCGACATCCCGTCGGTCAGCCATTCCGAGAGGGCCCTGGCCGACCGGGTGGAGAGCGATCTGCGCGGCGTCGACCGCCTCGATGTGCGCCGGATCGGCGACAACGTGGTGGCCCGCACCAACCTGGGTCGCACCCGACGGGTGGTGCTGGCCGGCCATCTCGACACCGTGCCGCCCAACGGCAACGACCGGTCCCGGCTCGCCGACGACGTCCTGTGGGGATTGGGCAGCGCCGACATGAAGGGCGGGCTGGCGGTGATGCTGGACCTGGCCCGGTCGGTGCCGGAGCCGTCGGTCGACATCACCTGGGCGTTCTACGTGGCCGAGGAGGTGGCCCGCGAGCACAACGGCCTCCTCCAGATCGAGGCGGCGGACCCGGCGCTGCTGCGGGCCGACGCCGCCATCCTGGGCGAACCGACCGGCTCGGTGGTCGAGGCCGGATGCCAGGGTGTGCTCAAGGTGCAGATCCGACTCGGTGGCGTCCGGGCCCACACCGCCCGCCCGTGGATGGGGGTGAACGCCCTGCACCGGCTGGGGCCGGTGCTGGACCGCCTCTCGGCCGCCGAGGCCCGCCAGCCCGTGATCGACGGCTGCCGGTACCGGGAGGCGGTGCAGGCCGTGCAGGCGGAGGCCGGCGTGGCCGCCAACGTGGTGCCGGACTCGGCCACGCTCCTGGTCAATCACCGCTTCGCTCCCGACCGCGACGAACACTCCGCCGAGGCGGCCCTGCGGGAGTGGCTGGACCCGCTCCTCGATCCGGCCCTGGGAGACACCATGACCGTCATCGACTCGAGCCCGGCGGCGGCACCGAGCCTGTCGTCCCCGCTCCTGGCTGCCCTGCTGCGGTCCACCGAGTCCCCGCCGCGGGCGAAGCTGGGCTGGACCGACGTGGCCTTCTTCGCCGAGCGTGGCATCCCCGCTGTCAACTTCGGACCCGGCGACCCGGAGCTGGCCCACACCGCCGAGGAGCGGGTGAGCCGCCAGGATCTCGAGTCGGCCAGGGCGTCCCTGGCCAACCTGCTCACCGCCGGCGCCTGAGGACCCGGCGGGCGGCGGGGCGGCGGCGCCGGGCCGGCCCGGCCCGGGTAGGGCGGCGGGGCCGGGCCGGG
>JAKAXG010000004.1 GCA_021827225.1 Actinomycetes bacterium
CGATATCGTCATCCAGGTCGCCTCGGTCACCCGGGCCCTGCAGGAGGTGGCGGTCGGCCTGCTGGGCGACCACCTCAGCCACTGTGTGATGGGTGCCGCCGTCCATCCGGGAGCCGATGATCGGGCTCGCCTCGACGAGGTGACGGCCACCATACGCCACGTCGTTCGGCTCTGATCACACATCGACAGGAGCCCATCGGCCCTGCTTGAAGGGTACCCCGGGAGGGTATTCTTGGCCGAGAGGCGATAGGAGTGCACGATGCCCCAGACGATCACCTATACCGTTCCCGGGATGACCTGCGACCACTGCAAGCAGGCCGTCTCTTCAGAGCTGGGCTCGGTCCGCGGGGTGACCGCCGTCGAGGTGAACCTGGACGCGAAGCTGGTCACCGTCACTGGTGAGGGTCTCGCCGACGCCGCGCTGCGTGCCGCGATCGAAGAGGCTGGCTACGAGGCGGCGTGACCATGGCGGCCATCAACACGGCCGAGGATGGAGCACCGGCCCGGGGGCAGGTCGACCTGTCCATCGGCGGGATGACCTGCGCCTCGTGCGCGGCGCGCATCGAGAAGAAGCTCAACAAGCTCGACGGTGTCATCGCCACCGTCAACTTCGCCAGCGAGCACGCCGCCGTGGCGTTCGACCCCGCGCAGATCAGCGTCGCCGAGCTGATCGGTGCGGTGGAGGCCGCCGGCTACGAGGCGTCACTGCCGGAGGCGGCCACCGACGACGACCCCGCCGGCCCCTACCGGCACCGCCTGGTGCTGGCGGTGGCGCTCACCGTGCCGCTGATGATCTTCGCTTGGATCCCGGGTGGCCGTCCTCCGGGCTGGGAGTGGGTGTCGCTGGTGCTGGCCACTCCGGTGGTGTTCTGGGCCGGCTGGCCGTTCCACCGGGCCGCCGCCGTGAACGCCCGCCACGGGGTGGCCACTATGGACACGCTCATCTCCGTCGGCACCCTGGCCGCCTGGGTGTGGTCCACCGTGGTGCTGCTGGCCGGGATCTCCACCACTGTCTACTTCGACACCGCTGGAGCGATCACGTCGCTGATCCTGGTCGGCCGCTACCTGGAAGGGGGGGCCAAGCGGCGCTCCGGTGAGGCACTGCGCAAGCTGCTGGAGCTCGGCGCCAAAGAGGCCCGGGTGCTCCGCGACGGAACCGAGGTGCTGGTACCGGTCGAGCGGCTGGCCGTCGGGGACATCTTCGTGGTCCGCCCCGGCGAGAAGATCGCCACCGACGGAACGGTCAGAGTCGGGACCTCCGCCATCGACCAGTCCATGCTCACCGGCGAGTCCGTGCCGGTGGAGGTCGGCCCGGGTGACCCGGTGGCCGGGGCGACGATCAACGCCTCCGGCCGGCTCGTGGTAGAAGCCACCCGGGTCGGAGCGTCGACCGCGCTGGCCCGGATTGCGCGCCTGGTCGCCGACGCCCAGGCCGGGAAGGCTCCCGTCCAGCGCCTGGCCGACCGGGTTTCCGCGGTTTTCGTCCCCGTGGTGATCGCCATTTCTGTGCTGACGCTCATCGGCTGGCTCTTCATAGCCGGGACCACCACCTCCGCCGCGTTCACCGCCGCGGTGGCCGTCATTGTCATCGCCTGCCCGTGTGCCCTGGGCCTGGCCACCCCCACCGCCTTGATGGTGGGCACCGGACGCGGCGCCCAGATCGGGGTGGTCATCAAAGGACCCGAGATCCTCGAACAGACCCGCCAGGTCACCACCGTCGTGCTGGACAAGACCGGCACCATCACCGAAGGAAGGATGGCCGTCACCGAAGTGATCCCGGCCGGCGACGTGGACCGGGACGGGTTGCTGAGGTTGGCCGCCGCCGCCGAAGACGCCAGTGAGCACCCCGTCGCCCGGGCCATCGCCGCCCACGGACGGGACCGGCTCACCACCCTGCCCCCGGTGGAGTCGTTCACCGCCCGCGCCGGCCTGGGAGTCGAAGCCGTAGTCGACGGCCACGCCGTGGTCATCGGCCGGCCCGCCCTGCTCGCCGACTGGGCCATCCGCCTGTCCGGACGGCTCGCGTCGGAGGTGGAGCGCCTCGAAGGGAAGGGCGACACCGTGGTGGCCGTCGCGGCCGACGGCCGCCCCCTCGGTCTGGTGGCGGTAGCCGACCGGGTCAAGCCGACCAGCCGCCAGGCCATCACCCGCCTACGCCGGCTCGGCCTCACCCCCGTCCTGCTCACCGGCGACAACCCCGCCAGCGCCCGAGCGGTCGCCGACGAGGTCGGTATCGACCGGGTCCTCGCCGGAGTACTTCCCGGCGACAAAGCCGCCGAGATCACCCGGCTCCAGCAAGCCGGCGAGGTGGTGGCGATGGTCGGCGACGGAGTCAACGACGCCCCTGCCCTTGCGCAGGCCGATCTCGGACTGTCCATCGGAACCGGCACGGACGTGGCCATCGAGGCGTCCGACCTCACCCTGGTCTCCGGCGACCTCAACGCCGCCGCCGACGCCATCCGCCTCTCGCGGCGCACGCTGGCCACCATCAAGGGGAACCTGGTCTGGGCCTTCGGTTACAACGTCGCCGCCGTTCCCCTCGCCGTCGCCGGGGTCGTCAACCCGATCATCGGGGCGGCTGCCATGGCCTTCTCCAGCGTGTTCGTGGTCACCAACTCCCTGCGGCTACGGCGCTTCCAGCCGGCCCAGGACTAAGCCGTCGGCGCCGAAGCGGGTCGGGACCTACTCGGGGCCGTCCACCGCTTCACCCGACTCCGCTGACCGGCCAGCACGGCTCTCAGGGGTCTCGCCACCTGGTGTGGCGAACGCCTCTATCAGCGGTCCCGCCCGGCGCCGACTCTGGAACAAGCAAGAAGCTGTGTAGGAGGTGGTCCGCAGATGCGTAGAACTCCGAAGGTGGCCGCAGTCTCCGTGGTAGCGCTCCTGGCGCTCGGCGGTTGCGGGTCGACCGCCAGGACGGGTATCTCGTCGCCGACCACCGCCGGGCCGGCCGCGACCACCCCGTCCACCGCCGCCCCCCCGACGGCCGCACCATCCACCGCCGCCCCGGCGAGCGTGCTCAGCGCCACCGAAAGGGCCGACCTGGGCCTCATCCACGAGCAGGAACGGGCCGGGCTGGACGCCTACGCGGTCTTCGCCGCCCGCTACCCGACGCAGCCTGTGTTCGCCAACCTGGGCGACTCCCAGAGGACCCAGATGGCCACCGTCACTGCGATGATGGCCCACTACGGCCTGGCCGACCCCTCGGCCGGACTGGCCGCCGGCAGGTACGCCGACCCCGCCGTCCAGCAGCTGTATGACTCCACGGTGGCCGCCGGCACGAGCACCGATCACGCCCTCGACGCCGTCGAGCACTTCGAGCAGGAGAACCTGGCCGCCCTACAGGCTGCCCGCAGTCGCACCAGCAGGGCCGACCTGGTCACCATGTACACCAACCTGGAGCAGGCATCGACCTCGCACATCGCCGCCTGCGACGACGCCCACCAGCACAACGGCGCCCGCGACTGACTGCCGGCGCCGCCCCCGCAACTGTGAGTCGTTGCACGGACGGCCACAACCCTGATGGACGGCGACGCGGCAGGGAGAGGGCGCGAGCCGCGACCTTCTTCAGCGGTGCGCTATGGCCGTGAGCTGTCTGCGGATTCCGTCCCGGGCGGCGTAGGCACCCGCCCCCAGGAACGATTCACGGACGACGTGGTCGACGGAGTCCCGGGAGAGGAAGTCGCGGCCCATAACGGCCTGTTCGGCGGGTCCCGGCTCGAACACGACCACGGCGTGTCCGCTCCGGCGGAGGGCAGCGACCTCCCGCGCCAGCCGTCGGCCGGCGTGGCGGCGCACCAGCCCCATGGGGTCCGTGGGCGGGGCCAGCCCGGACATGGGGGAGACGACGACCACCAGATCCAGGTCCTGATGGGCCAGGATGGCGGCATTGGTAGGGGAGTGGACGCCGCCGTCCACGTATTGGCGGCCATCGATCTCGACCGGGGCGAAGTAGCCGGGGATGGCGCAGGAGGCGGCGACCGCCAGGTGCAGCGGAACCCGGGGGGCGCCGGGACGCCCGAACACCACCCGCCTTCCGTCTCTGCGCCGGACCGCGGTGATCCACAGGCCGCGATCGGGCCAGCCTGAACCCTCGACCTCCCTCAGGGGTGCGAGGTGCTCGGTGATATCGAAGCGGCCGGGTGCCAGCAGCGTCAGCAGGGCGGACGACGGCCGGAACTTCCACGGCCGCAGGAGGGCCCGGCGGAGGAGGGCCCTGCTCGGGACGCTGGGCGGCCGGAGCAGGTCGGAGAACCGCAACGGCTCGAGCTCCGGGATCCGCTCACCGAACAATTCCACCAGCATGTCGCTCTGCACCCATGTCGACGCCCGGACCGTCCAGGCGGCCAGCTCGCTCGCCGCCACGCCGGAGCGCAGCAGGGTCGCCACTATGGACCCGGCCGATGTGCCGACTATCACCTTGGCGTCGCGGGGATCCCAGCCGAAATCGTGTTCGAGGGCGCTGAGCACTCCGGCGTGATAAGCCTGACCTGCCACGCCCCCGCCCCCGAGGACCAGCCCGACTTCTGCCACTGCATCACTCTCCTGCTGTCGGCTGGCCCGGGCCAGGGTCCATCGGCCCGGCCGGGGGGCCGGGCGCAGGTACGGCCTGCACGCCGCCGGGTCCGACCGGCGCGAGGCGGCGCACGCGCTGGCTCCTCACAGCCCCCTCATCGGGCACAATCTGTTGCAGGGTGGTTCCCCTGTACGGGCACGGCGGTCAGGGGCGGTGCCGCTGGGCGCGGACGGCTTTCGGATGGCCCGCGCCCGGGGCGTGCTGGTGGGTGCCGCCGAGGCCGGGCGGGGAATCCCTCCTCGGCCTCGACAGCGTGCTGGCTAGCTCAACGCGCGACGACGTTGCTGGCCTGGAGCCCCTTGGGACCCTGGGTGGTGTCGAACTCCACCTTCTGGTTCTCTTCGAGGTTGCGATACCCGTTCCCGGAGATGGCGCTGAAGTGCACGAACACGTCAGGGCCGCCATCGTCTTGGGAGATGAAACCGAAACCCTTTTCGGAGTTGAACCATTTCACGGTGCCGGTTGCCACTGGCGATCCCCTCCTTTCTTTGGCCTGATTCGACCCCCGGGATCACAAGGGTCATGGCCTGGCCCTGGATGGGCCGGAGGGAAATCTCGTTAGTGCAGCTACCCTCGCCGGCGAGTGTAGCCGGTCGCGGAGCGTTATTCTCCGACTTCGTGCCGGGAGACCGCGACGCTGCCATCGCTGGCCGGGCCGCCCTCGTTCAACTTCCGCCGCTTATCTGGCTGCGCAGGCGCTCGATGGTGCGCAAGCGTCGGGCCCGGTCCATGTCGTTCTGCTTGGCGTCGCCGCGAACGCGCTTGGCCAGGTGGTCCAGGCGGGCCAACTCCTCGGTCCGGACCCGCGTGGCGTCCGGGATCGGCAGGCGGCGCAGCGCCCGCACGAACGCTCGCTGGGCGGAGGCGCCGCGGTCGAGCCCGAGGTCCCGGCTGATCCGGGCGTACGGTTGGCCCAGGCCTCTAAGCCGCAATACTTCGGCATCGACCGTTTCGGGCGCCTCGGCTGCTTCAGGCAAGTCAGACATGGCGGGATCACCTCCTGAGCGTCGGCGCTCAGCCGCTAACCGGCAGGGTGAGAGTCCCGACCTGGTGATCCACGCTATCTCTTTTACCGTTACCACCGTGACCAACCCCGGGTGCGGCGGCCGCGATGTCGGCAGGCCGATCAACTAGCCTTCGCCGCTGGACACTCTCGCTCCTGCCCGGGGCGGTGTCTTCACGACAGCAGAGACGAGGACGAGTGCTCAACAAGCGAGCTGTCCAGCCCGACGAGGACCTCGTTCGGCTCTACTTGAACGACGTGGGCAAATACGGGCTGCTCACCAAGGCCGACGAGGTGCGATTGGCTCAATCGGTCGAAGCCGGCCGTGATGCCCGGGCCGAGCTGTCCGGCGGCGGGGAGCTGACCGCGTCGCGCCAGCGCGAGCTGCGGCGCCTGGTGCGCCACGGGGAGGAGGCGACCCAGACCTTCGTCAAGGCCAACCTCCGGCTGGTGGTGTCCATCGCCAAGAGATACCAGGCCGCCGAGCTTCCGCTGCTGGACCTGGTGCAGGAGGGGAATCTCGGTCTCATCCATGCCGTCGAGAAATTCGACTGGCGCAAGGGGTTCAAGTTCTCGACGTACGCCACCTGGTGGATCCGCCAGGCCATCACCCGGGGAATCGCCAACACCGGGCGGACCGTGCGGCTTCCGGTACACGCCGGGGACCTGCTGAACCGGGTGGTCAAGGCCCGGGCCCGGCTGGAGGGCAAGCTGGGCCGGCGGCCGACCACCGCCGAGCTGGCCGAAGACCTCGGCTTGGACGAGTACAAGGTCATCGAGGTCATCCGCTACGTCGCCGAGCCGATGTCACTGTCCGAACCGCTGCGAGCCGACAGCGACGCCGAGCTGGGTGACGTGGTCGAGGATCCCTCGGCCGTTTCGCCTTTCGACGCGGCCGCCGCGTCGCTCCTGTCCGGAGAGGTGGCCAAGTTGCTGGTGGTCCTCGACGATCGGGAGCGCACGATCCTCCGGCTCCGCTTCGGGCTCGACCGCGGTGAACCCCGGACCCTCGACGAGGTCGGTGCCCACTTCAACCTGACCCGGGAACGGATCCGCCAGATAGAAGCCCGGGCGATGTCCAAGCTGCGCCACCCCACGCTCGAGCTCACCGCGCAGGACCTCTTCATCGGCTGAATCCCGCGGCCGCCCGTGGCCGGCCGCCGGGGCCGGCCGCCCGAGGCCCGGCCTCCGGAGAGGCTCTGGAGCCACCGCAGGTCCGGAGTCGTGCCATGCGCGGTCCGGTAGCGCTCGCATGGGCCTGGGTAGCGCCACGGGGGCGGCATCTCCGGCCGGCGGGCCGCCCGACGATAGGAGGAAGCGTGTTCCTGCACAACAAGCGGCTGATGTTCACGGTCCGGGTGGACCGACCCAACCCCCAGTTCGCCCGACTGCTTCTCGAGCAGTTCGGGGGAGCCAACGGCGAGCTGGGAGCGGCCATGCGGTATTTCACCCAGGCGTGGAACGAGCCTGACGAGGGCCGGCGCAGCATGCTGTCCGACATCGCCACCGAGGAGCTGTCGCATCTCGAGATGGTCGGCCAGGCCCTGGTGATGCTGATGAAGGGGTCGCCGGCTTCGGAGGTCGACAAGGTCGAAGGCGACTATCTGGGCGACCTTCTGGAAGGCAGGCACGACAAATACGTCGAGCTGTCGACGACGGCTCCCGCCTCGGTGCTATCGGGAGGGGGACCGCCTCTGATGGACTCGGCCGGCAACCGCTGGACGGCCGACTGGATCGACACTCTGGGGGAGCCGTCGGCCGACCTGCGCTCCGACATCGCTGCCGAGGCCCGGGCCAAGATCGTGTACGAGCGGCTGCTCAAGCAGTGCGACGACCCGGGGCTGAAAGAGGCGCTCAACTTCCTGATGACCCGCGAGATAGCCCATCAGCAGATGTTCGAGGCGGCTTTGGCGTCGCTGGGGGACAGCAACTTCCCGCCCGGGAAGCTGGCCGGGAACGAGAAGCTGGGCCACGTCTACGTCCACGACTCGGATGGCTTCGGCGGCCCGGTCAGCGGCGACTCCAAGGGCTACGAACTGGCCCAGGCGCACAAGGGCGACTGGGGTTTCGAGCTCGACTCTGATCCGACCGCCAAGGCGTCGGATCAGACCATCCTCTAGAGAGCCGGGCTCCCACCGGCCGGCGCCGCCTGGGCTCCTCACGGTGGCGGCGCCGACCGTGGCGGGGCGGCGCCGAACCCTGACCGCGCCGTAGGGCGGGCCCCCCGTCGCGGTGCCGGCCGGCGGCCTGGGCGGACCAGGCGTGCGCTTCAGGCGTGGGCCCGGGTGAGCGCCGCCTGCAGCGAACGGGCGTAGGCCTCGCTGGTGTAGGTGGCCCCGGACACGCCGTCGATACGGGCGCTCTGGGTGGAGAGCACCTCCCGCTGCAGGATGGGTACGGCCTCCTGGGCGATGATGCCGGATGTCTGGTCGGCGACCTGGATGTTGGCCAGCGCCACGTGGGTGATGCGGGTCCCGCTGAGTGTCACCCGCACCGACAGCTCCCCGTAGCCGTACTGGACCAGCGAGCCGGTGGCGGTGCGGGTGGCGGAGGGTGCGGCGGTGGTCGGCGAGGGCTGTGGACCCGACACCGGGCCGGCCGTCCCGGCCGGGGCCTTGCTCGCCGGACGGGCCGCCGTGGTGGGGGTGGAGCCGATCGCCAGGTTGGTCGTCGGCTTGCGGGTATGGAAGCTCAGAACCCCGTAGAGGCCGGCGATGCTGGCGGCGATGACGAACGGGCTGCGACGCATTTTCCTGCTCTCCTAGAGGGCGTAGGCCTCGTGGTGGACCGACTCGCTGGCCACCCCGAGACTCCTCACGATGACGGTGAGCGATCCGACGAACGACTCCGGTCCGCAGATGTAGACGTCCCGTCGGGCCACGTCGGGAATCAGCCGGCGCAACCGCCGGCCGTCCAGGACGTGCTGTCGGCGCGAGCCGTACAGCTCGTGGAGGGTTCCGCCCCTCGCTTCGACCAGGTCGGCTATCTCGTCGCGGAGGGGCATCTCCTCCGCCGTCGCCGCTCTCAGGATCACCACCGGCTCGCTGGCCGCGGGCAGGTCCTCCAGCAGCGAGCGCAGCGACGTCACCCCGATGCCGGCGGCGAGCAGGGCGACCTTGCCGCGGTGGCGGGCCCGGGCGGTGAAGATCCCGTAGGGGCCTTCGAAGAACACCCGGGTGCCGGGACGGAGCCGGGCGACGGCCCGGGAGTGATCGCCCACCCCTTTCACGGTCAGACGCAGGTGGGCGGCCCCCCGGGCGGAGATGGAGTAGGGATGGGCCTGCCACCACATGCCCCGGACCAGGAACCGCCACAGGGCGAACTGGCCGCCCTTGACCGGCAGCCGCTCGAGGTGGCGGCCGCGCAGGGTGATCGAAACGACCCCCCGGGCCTCGTGGGCGATGCTCTCGACGACCAGGTCGTGGTAGAGGCTGCGGGCCAGCGGCAGGCCCCAGCGGAAGGCGAGCACCACCCCGGCGGTGGCCGCCCAGACCACCGACCATACGATCCGGGTGAGCGGGTGGCCCACGAAGGTGGGACCGAGCGCCAGGGCGTGGGCGAACGACAGGGCCAGGGCCAGGTACAGGTACAGGTGCACCACCCACCAGGTTTCCCGGCGCACGCGTCGGCGGACAGCCCTGACCGAGATGAAGCCGGCGAGCAGCATGAGAGCCAGGCCGGCGGTGGCTGCGAGCACATCGGCGTAACCGGAGAGCAGGGTCCCGAACTCGTGGACGACGCCGGTCTTCGCCGCCTGGGCGTAGCCGAGGGTGAGGCTGACGGCGTGCACCGTCAGGATCGTGATCGGCCAGGGCGCGAGACGCCGGTGCCAGCGAACCAGGCCGTCCTGGCCGAGCACCGATTCGACCGGCGGCAGCCGGCTCACCAGCAGCACCATGAGCAGCGCCAGGTAGGTGCCGACCATCCCGGTCAGGGTGCCGAGGAAGGTCGCCGCTCCTCCGGGCTGGTGCAGGGTGCTGAGGGGGGTGTCGGCGAAGGTGAGGACGATGACCACCACCAGACCGGCCCCGGCCGCGGTGAGGGCGCCGGCCCGTGCCGCCCTGTAGGGGGGTGGCGCCTGCAGGGGCACGGGAGTGAGGCGGCGAGCGGGACCTGCCGCGGTGTCGGTCCTCGGGGCAACCACGCCAGGATTATCACCTGCCCGAGCGGCGCGCGGCAGGGCAGATCACACAGTTTCAGCCGGTCCTAAACTCTTTGAGACGTTCCCGTACCGTTTCCTCACGGCTACTTAACCTTCGCGGCCGTGACGGCCCCCGCCAACGACTCCGAGCGGCCGGCGGCCCGGCCGGGCGGCAGATCTCCACACCGGTGCCACGCGAACTCCACGGGCGGCGAAGAACCACCGTCTTGGCTGACCCGCAGCGGCCTGTCGACCCATCAGGAGGTGCACCGTGGCCGAGGTGGACATCCACCGGTTTCCAGTCGAAACGCCCTGCGGCGGCGTCCACAGCCCGCTGAACCGGCCGGTTGGTGCCGATCGGCCCTGGTTGCGGTGGGATCGTACAGTGAGGCTTGAGGTCATGTCGCGCTCGGCGATCGGGTTGTCGCAGATGGGAGGCCGGGGGAAGAGGTCGGCGCCGGCCCCGTCTCCTGACCGGCACCACGGCTACCGGCACCACGGCTACCGGCACCGGGGATGCCGGTAGCCGTGGCCGGCGATCTCAAAGGAGCGGCGTCAGCCGCGCCGGCTCCGGTGCCACAGGCTGTCCCGCAACCGGGCCCGCAACGGGAACAGCGGCCGGCAGCCGAACCGGACGGAGGGACGGGCCGGTCGCGCATGGAGGTCCGGTTCGAGCGCACGCTGGGTGCCTCCCGGGTCCTGGTGATGATCCCGGTGACGGTCCTTGTGGCCGCGGCGACGGGCGCCTTCCTCTACGGCACCTACACCTTCGGCCGCTCGGTGGGCGACGTCATCGAGCATCCGGTCCCGGAGGCGGCCAACATCGCGGAGTTCCTGATCGTCATCGACCTGTTCCTGATCGGGGCCACCATGCTCATCGCCGCCCTCGGCTTCTACGAGCTGTTCATCAGCCGGGTGGACCCTCCCGGTAGCCGGCCGCTTCCCGGCTGGCTGCTGATGCAGGACCTGAACGACCTGAAGGCCCGGGTCATCGGCATGATCGTCCTGGTCGCCGCCGTGACGTTCATCGAGATCCTGGTCTCCGCCAAGACCAGCCGGGCGGTGCTGGAGCTGGGCGCCGGGGTGGCCCTGGTGATCGTCTCCCTCACGATCTTCCTGCGCTTCGGCGGCCAGAAGCGTGGCGAGGAGTAACGGCACCGACGCTGCTCTCCGACCATCGTCGGAGCAGGCGCCGGCGGTCCTCGGCGGCTCGGAGCGCCCGGCCGTAACCCGACCGTGGCAGCGTCGGGCTGCCAGCGTGGCCGAGGACGATCTGGGCGTCGACGTCACCAGAGGCCTACCCGCCGCCCTGGCTGCCGAGAGGCTCGCCGTCTACGGCCCGAACGAGCTCGGGGAGTCCCGGCACCGCTCTCCGTGGGCGGTGCTGGCCTCGCAGTTCACCAATGCCATGACCGCCGTCCTGGTCGTCGCCGCCGCGGTGACGCTCCTGATCGGCGACGCCGAGGACGCCGCGGTCATCGGCGCGATAGTCCTTCTCAACAGCCTGGTCGGGTTTGTGCAGGAGTACCGGGCCGAGCGGTCCATGGCTGCCCTCCGCCGGATGGCCGGCGACCGGGCGACGGTCAGGCGGGACGGGTCGGTGGTCGAGGTACCGGCGGCCGAGCTGGTGCCCGGCGACGTGGTGATGCTCGCGTCCGGCGACATCGTGCCCGCCGACGTGCGTCTCCTCGAGGTCCACTCGCTGCGGGTGGACGAGGCGCCCCTCACCGGCGAGTCGGAGCCGGTCGCCAAGGACTCGCTGGCCATGCCGGGGGTGGACGGCTCGGTGCTCGGCGAACTTTCCAACATGGCGTTCCGGGGCACGGCGGTCACCTACGGACGGGCGGACGGGCTGGTGGTTGCCACCGGCCGGGACACCGAACTGGGCCGGATCGCCGCCCTGCTCCAGGCCCACGGCGACCTGCCCACCCCCCTCGAGCGGCGGCTGACCCGCCTGGCCCGGCGTATGGCCGTGGCCGCCGTGGCCGTCTGCATCGTGGTGTTCGGCGTCGGCCTGGCGCGGGGAGAGCCGGTCGACACCATGTTCCTGACGGCCGTCAGCCTGGCCGTGGCCGCCATCCCCGAGGGTCTGCCTGCCGTCATCACCGTCTCCCTCGCCCTCGGCGCTCAACGGATGGCCCGCCGCCACGCCATCATCCGCAAGCTGACCGCGGTGGAGACCCTCGGGTCGGTGAACGTGATCTGCACGGACAAGACCGGAACGTTGACCGAGAACCGCATGGTGGCCGAGCGAGTCTGGACCGCGGCCGGTCACGAGTACCGGATCGAGGGCGTCGGCTATGACCCGACCGGCGTGGTGTCGACTCTCTCCGGGTCCGGCGAGGACCGGTCACTGCACCGGCTGGCGACCGTGGCGGCGGTCTGCAACGACGCCAGCCTGGTGGCTCCGGCGATACCCGGTGGGAGCTGGGCGTTGAACGGCGACCCTACCGAGGGAGCGCTGCTGGCGCTGGCCGGCCGGCTGGGCGTCGACCCTCGGACGGCCGGCGCCAGCTGGCCGAGGACCGCCGAGTTCGCCTTCGACGCCCGGCGCCGGAGAATGACCACCGTGCACCGGGGGGGTCGCTCGGTGCTGGTGGCGACCAAGGGAGCTCTGGAGGCGGTCGTTCCCCTGCTCGCACCGACCGGGCCGCAGGTCGCCGCGGAAGCTGCCGAGATCGCCGGGCGATGGGCCGGGGAGGGGCTGAGGGTGCTGGCCCTGGCCGTCGGGGAGTACGAGGCCGTGCCCGAGCAGCCCGAGGCCGACCTGCACCTGGTGGGACTGGTGGGCCTCGCTGACCCGCCGCGCCCGGAGTCCGGCGCCGCCGTCGCCGCCTGCCGGGGCGCCGGGATCGAGGCGGTGATGATCACCGGTGATCACCCGGCCACGGCCGCGGCGATAGCGGCGCGGGTCGGGATCTGGACCGGAGAAGGGGCGGTCATGACCGGGGACGAGCTGGACAGGCTCACGGACCCCGAGTTGGCCGAGCGGGTGGTACGGACCCGGGTGTTCGCCCGGGTCAACCCGGAGCAGAAGCTGCGGGTCGTCGACGCCTGGCACGCCCGGACAGGGATCGTCGCCATGACCGGTGACGGTGTGAACGACGCGCCGGCGCTGCGCCGGGCGGACATCGGCGTGGCCATGGGAAGGACCGGAACCGATGTCAGCAAAGAAGCCGCCGACATGGTCCTCGCCGACGACAACTTCGCCACCATCGTCCGTGCCGTGGAGGAGGGGCGGCGCATCTACGACAACATCCGCCGGACGGTCCGCTACCTGCTGACCACCAACTCGGGAGAGGTCTGGGTGATGTTCCTGGCGCCCATCCTCGCCCTGCCGCTGCCGCTCGTACCGGTGCAGATTCTGTGGGTGAACCTGGTCACCGACAGCCTTCCGGCCATAGCCCTGGGGCTCCAGCGCGCCGAGCCGCAGACGATGCGTCGCCGCCCGCGCCCCCGGGGGGAATCGCTGTTCGCGGGCGGGTTGTGGCAGCATGCGCTGCTGATCGGGCTCCTCATGGCCGCCGTGGTTCTCCCCATGCAGGCCGTCTCCCGGGCGCTCGGCTGGCACTGGCAGACGATGGTCTTCACGACGCTGGCCTTCCTCCAACTGGGTCACGCCCTGGCCGTGCGCTCCGAGCTGCGCAGCACTCTCCGCCCCGGCGACGAAGCCAACCACTGGCTGCTCGGCGCGGTGGTCGCCGTCGTCGCGGTGCAGCTGCTTCTCGTCTACGTTCCCGCCTTCCACGCGACTTTCCACACCGCCTACCTGGGGCCGGGGGAGCTCGCCACCGTGTTCGTCGCTTCCAGCGTGGTCTTCTTCGCGGTGGAGGCGGAGAAGTGGGTGCGACGGTGCGACGGACCCGCGGTTCGGCGGAGGAGATGCCGGAAGCCGGCCCCTCCTGACCCGCCCTGTGGGTGAGCGTGTGGTCGGCCATCTGCTGGGCGGTTTCGATGATCCGGCGGGCCTCCTGGCGGGCCCGGCCCAGCGTTGCCTGGTAGTCGGTCTCGGCCGCGGCGAGGAGCTCCTCCACCCTCCTTGCCTTGGCCATCGACTCCTCGATCTCCGCCTGACGGCGCCGCATGGCCGCCTGGAGCGGCCCGATCACGAACCGGGCAAGTACCACCAGGACCACGGCGAACACGAACAGTTCGACGGCGAGGGTGGCGTTGAGGTTGAAAAAGCTGCCGGTCACGGGTTGTTACCTCCGGTGGTGAGGGTGCCCGCCGGGGGCGGGTCGTTGGGTTGGAGAACTGCGGTGTCGGATCCGACGGTGGCGTCGAAGTACAAGACGGTGAGGAGGGCGAAGATGAAGGCCTGCATGCCGGCCGCGAACACAGAGAACAGCTTCCAGGCCAGCAGCGGCAGCGGGGCGATGGTGGGCGGGATCAGCTCGAAGATGAGCACGACGATCACCGTCCCGGCGAAGATGTTTCCGAACAGCCGCAGTGCCAGTGTGAGCGGCCTGACCATCTCTTCGAGCAGCTTCAACGGCAGCAGCCAGGGCGTCGGCGTCAGGTAGTGGCGGAGGTAGCCCCGCCAGCCCCGGGCCCGGATGGCTGTGGCGTGCACGGCGACGGCGACGAACAGGGCGAGGGCGATGGTCAGGTTGAGATCCCCGGTGGGGGCGGGCAGCGCCTTGTCCGGATGGCCGCTGGGGATGGTTTCGAGGAGGCTGGCGGTGAGGATGAAGGTGAACAGCGCCACCGCCAGGGGCACTATCTGTCGGCCTGCTCCCCCGGTGCGTCCTCCGAGGTGGCGTTCAGCCGCCCCGATCAGGGTCTCCCACGCCAGCGCCAGACGGCCCGGCCGGGCGGAGGACAGCCCCCGGCGGGCCCAGAGCCCGAGGGCGGTCACGATGAGCCCGGCGCTGACGGTGGCGGCGATGGTGTCCAGGTTGAACTGGAAACCGGCGACCGTGGCGATGTCGTTGGCGCCCAGGTCCACCGGGTCGGCGGCTGCCGTGAAACGTCCGATGGTCACGTCCTTCTCCCTATCGGTGCAGACCGTTGCCGGTCGGCGGTCGGTGTTGTGCTGGAAGCCAGTTGAGCGGACGACCGCGGGACCGGGATGGGGTCGACGTGGAGACGGCGTGCAGATTGCCGCCCGGGGGCTAGCGCCGGCTGGCTGCCTGGTCCGGTTCGGCGGGTACCGGTGCGGGAAGACGCACGGTGAACGTCGCCCCGCCGCCGGCCGGGCTCCGAAGCGACACCGTCCCGCCGTGGGCGTCCACCAGTTCCTTCACCACCGCCAGTCCGATGCCGCTGCCGGCGGTCAGCCGCCCGGTGCTGCCGCGGTAGAAGCGCTTCCAGATCGATTCCTGCTCGGCCGTCGGGATACCCGGCCCGCTGTCGCTGACCTCCAGCACCGCCTGCCGGCCGTCGGTGAAGGTCCGGACGGTGACCTTCCCACCGGGCGGGGTGAACTTGATGGCGTTGGTCAGGAGGTTCACCGCCACCTGGTGCAACCGATGGGGATCACCGATCGCCGCCGTGGGCGGGAGCTCCTGCTCGAGTCGCACCCCGGCGTCGCGGAAGCGGCCGGCCAGCGAGTGCGCGGCGTCGGCGCCCACCCTGCCCAGATCGAGAGTCCGGCGGGTCAGCTCCAGGCCGGCAGCCTGGGCGGCGGCCAGCGTCTGCAGGTCTTCGACCAACCGGGCCAGCCGGACGGCTTCCTCGTGGAGGGACGTCAGCGCTTCCCGGGACGGGGGGGTGATGCCGTCGCTCAGGGCCTCCGTCTCTGCCTGCATCACCGCTACCGGGGTGCGCAGTTCGTGGGCCACGTCGGCGACCAGGGCGCGCCGCAACCGGTCCTCCTCCTCCAGGGAGTCGGCCATGGCGTCGAAGGCCCGCCCCAGCTCGCCCAGCTCTCCCGGACCGGCCGCCGGCCCGACCCGGGGAGACCTCTCGCCCAGCTTCAGTGAACCCACGACCGTCGCCAGGCGCCGTATCGGTCGGACCACGCCCCGCGCCACCACCAGGGCGACGATCAACGCCGCCGCCGCCGCCAGGGCGGCGCTCCACCCCACAGCTGTGAACAGCGCCGACCGCAGGTGGCCGTCACCGGGCCGGATCCCCCCGTCCGGGAAGCCGACGGCGACCGTTCCCACCGCTGCCCCGTCCACCACCACCGGCCGCTCCACCACGGTGGGCGTTCCCGCCGAGGCCGGGGCCGCGCTCTTCAGCAGCACCGTCCCGGCCCGGTCCCGGACGTCGACGCCGACCTCGGTCTGGACGGCGAAGGCGTCCACCGGCCGCAGGTCGGCGCCGGACCAGGTACCGGCCGTCCGGTAGGAGTTCTGGGCGAGGGCCGTCACCTGCGCGACCGTCCGGTCCCGCTGGATGGTGGCCAGATCGGCGACATTGCGCTGGTCCTCGATCAGCACCGCCAGGGAGAACACCGTCACCGCGAACAGGGCCACCCCGATGAAGGCGGCGGCGAAGCGCAGACCCAGCGGTCCCAGTGGTCGCCTGGTCATCCAGGACCTACCTGTCCCGGCTGACACCCAGGCGGTACCCGGCGCCCAGCACGGTTTCCACGAGCTTGGGCTCTGACGGGTCGGACTCGACCTTGCGGCGCAGGTTCTTAACATGCGAATCCACCGTGCGCTCGTATCCTTCGAACTCGTAGCCGCGCACCCGGTTGATCAGCTCGTAGCGTGAGTACACCCGCCCCGGGACCTGGGCCAGGGCCAGCAGCAGTCCCCATTCGGTGGGAGTCAACTCGACCGGACGGCCGTTGACCTCCACCCGGCGCCGGTCCTCGTCTATGACGAGCTGCCCACCCCCGTACGACACCGCTCCGGGTTCGGCGGCGCCGGCCCGGCCCCGGCGGAGGATCGCCCCGACCCGCAGCACCAGCTCCCGGGGACTGAACGGCTTGGTCACATAGTCGTCCGCTCCCATCTCCAGCCCGGCGATCCGGTCGCGTTCGTCGCTCTTGGCCGTCAGGATGAGGATCGGGACGTCCGACCCGGTGCGGATCTCCCGGGCCACCTCCTCCCCGGGGATGTCGGGCAGGCCCAGGTCCAGGATCACCAGATCGAGCGGCACCCGTCCCGCGTACTGCAGGGCTTCGGCGCCGGACCCGGTGGAGAACACGTCGAGTCCCTCGCGCTCGAGGTAGGAGCGCACGAGCTCTCTCAGCTTGTACTCGTCCTCCACCACCATCACGTGCTGCGCCACTGCTCACCTCCAGCACCAGTATCACGTCCGGCGGCGGGCCCTGCTGGGGTCGGAGGAATCTCCATCGGATTCACACACTCCTTCGACCGCAGGCCCACGTCCCGGAGGTGTGGTGGCTGACAACAGCAACCCGCACCCTGGAGCACCGATGTCCGTGTACCACTGCCCCCTCTGCCCCCTGATCTTCCAGTACCGCACCGAAGCCGAATGGCACCTTCGGGAGGAGCACCGGTCCCGAGCCGATGAAGAGGCCGACCTGAACATCGAGCTGTCCGCAGCCACCCGCCCCGTCGACTGGCGGAAGCTGAGCGCCCTGCGGGCCTCGGAGGGGATCCCGTCGGTGACCCTGGTCCTGAGCACCGCCCCGGCGCCCAGCATGACCGTGCTGGACGTGGCCAGGCTGCGCCAGCTGGCCGAGCGGGCCCGCCGGCGGCTGTCCGGTGAACCACACGCCGGCGTCGCGAACAGCGTCGTCGAGCACCGCCTGGCGAAAGCGGTCTCGACGGCGGAGAGCCTGGCCACCGACCGCGGCCTGGTGATCCTGGTCAACCGGCGGGACATGGCGATAGCCACCCTTCCGTTCGCCCCCCGGGACCGCCACGTCGTGGACGACCACTTCGCCACCCGTGACCTGGAGTACGCCCTCCGCCGCCACCCCCGCTACCGGGTGCTCCTGCTCGGATCGCATCCCCGGATCCTGGAGGGTCCCGCCCACCGGCTGGCCGAGCCGGCGGCCGGGGAGGAGGCCCACCCGGCGGATCGCCACCATCCCGACCCGGACCCGCTGCTGGCCCGCCGGCTCGACGCCGCCGGCGACCTGCCCCTGGTGGTGATCGGCGACAGCCGGCACATAGCGGACTTCCGGCGCCAGTCCCGCTACAGCGGAGATGTCGTGGCCGAGATTTCCCGTTCCCGGTTCCACCGCTCCGACGTGGGAGACCTGGTTTGTGCCGCCCTGGCCCGCCTCCACCACGAGCGGCACGCCCGGGCCGTCGACGAACTGCTGCACGCCGACATGCAGGCCCAGGTGGCGTGGGGCGTCCAGGCAGCCTGGAACGCGGTGCACAACCGCGCCGCCGACCGGCTGTGGGTCGAACACGACTACGCCGTCCCCGGACGGGTCAGTCCCGGGGTCTACGGGGTGCAGACCGTTCCGGACGCCGAGGAGCCGGGGGTGATCGACGACCTGGTGGACGCGCTGCTGTCGCGGGCGTCCCAGCTCGGCATCCCGACCGAGCTGCTCGACAAGGGTGCCCTCGAGCGACCGGAACCGGTGGCGGTGAAGATTCC
Source organism: Actinomycetes bacterium (assembly GCA_021827225.1). The sequence continues at coordinate 18,196 of JAKAXG010000004.1, forward strand.
CGTTCCGGGACCGGGTCGACCGTCTCCGGGGGGGACCCCCGGGTGGCACGCCCGGGTCGCCGCCAGGTGATCCCTATCCGGAGACGGCGTGGACGATGTCGATGACCAGCAACGCCGTCACCATCGCCATGAGCAGCGAGTACAGCCCGGTCATCCGCCACTTCCAGGCGTGGTCGGCGAGCCAGAAGCGCCGCACGGCCCGGACGTCGAAGACCAGAGCCAACAGGCTCAGCGGGATGCCGATGGCCGGGCTGTCGGCGACCGACATTCCGAGCACCGGCACCAGGACGGGGACGAAGATGTAGGTGAACAGGCAGCGCAGAGCCGAGAGGGCGATGGAGGTGCTGAACAGGCGGTTGGCGGCGTCGTCGCTGGCCTTGGGGGGGCCCAGGGGCACCCGGAGGATCCGCCGCACCACCGTCTCGGTCCCGGAGGGCCGGGGTGGGGCGTCGCCGATCCTGACGCCGGAGGGAGTGGCGGCGGCCTCGGATTCGGCAGCCACAGCAGCGATCGCCGAAGCTTCTCCGGTTCTAGCCAAGCCTCGAACTCCTCCTTGGAGTCGTACGGACAATACGGGACCCGACCCGAACCTACCCCTTCGAGGTCGTCTTCTGTAGTCGGGAATGCGCGGGGTCTGCGGGGCGGGGTCGCCGTCGGGGGTCGGGCCGGCTTACGCTCGCGCCATCCCGGACATGGACGCCGATCCAGGAGGCACGGCCAAGGCCACGACCCGGCTGGGGGCCAGGAGGCTCGGCCTGATCGTCGTGATCGGTTGCTTCGCCGTGTCCCGGGTGGCCTACGCCCTGGCGGGGATGGGTTTCGACGCTTCCGCCCTGCACCCGACGGCGGTCAGGGACGTGCAGTGGCAGCTCCTGCCGCTCGGCCTTCTGCGCCACCACCTGCTCTCGAGCGTCTGGAACCTCCACAGCCAGCCGCCTCTCTACAACCTGGCGTGCGGGCTGCTGCTCCGACTGCCCTCCGGGGCCCGGGCCGGCTGCGCCGCCGCCGTGTTCGTCGGTCTCGGCGTGGTCATGGTGTCCCTGACCTATCTGCTGCTGGCGGAGCTGGGGGTGGACCTCCGGTTGGCCGCCGTGGCCACGATCGTCGTCGTCGCCGATCCCGCTGCCGCGGTGTACGAGCACTGGCTGTCGTGGTCCTACCCGACGGGGGCGGCGCTGACGGCCGGCGCCTACTGCCTGGCCCGCTTCGCCCGCACCCGCTCCACCCGGTGGGCGGTTCTGTCGGCGACGGCATTCGCCGCGGTCGTCCTCCTCGACGCGACCTTCCAGTGGCCCTGGCTGGTGGCGGCGACGGCGGCCCTGGCGGTCGCCGGGCGCGCCCACTGGCGGAGGGCCATCCGGGCGGCGGCGCTGCCCGTGGTGCTCGTCGCCGGCTGGTACATCAAGGACGCGACCCAGTTCTCGACGATGGCGACGAGCAGCTGGTTGGGGATGAACCTCTGGCAGGCCACGCTGGCGCAGGCGCCGGCCGCCGACGTCCAGAGGCTCGTCAGCGAGCGCATCCTGACTCCCCTCGCCGCCCGGGAGCCGTTCCAGGGCGTTTCCGCATACCGGCCGGAGGTCGGGACGACGCGCCGGACCGGGGTGCCCGCGCTCGACCGTCCCACCAGCGAGCTGGGCGTACCCAACTTCAACAACGTGGCCTACATAGCCGTCTCGGACCGCTACCTGTCCGACGATCTGGCCTACATGCGGGCCCGGCCGGCCCGTTACGGCCGGGCGGTCACCATGTCGCTGGAGCTCTGGTCCATCCCCGCCGACCAGTACGTCTGGCCGGAGCGTGATTCCGCCGCCGTGGCCGGCTACGCCCGGCTGTTCGACCGGACCGTCCTACTGCAGCCCGGCTTCGCAGGCGACGCCATCGTGCGGGCCGAGTTCGCGGCGGCCCGCCCATCCTTCCAGCAGCTGTCCTGGACTGTGGTCGGGGTCACCGCCATCGACCTGCTGCTCGCCCCCGTCGCTCTCGTGCGCCACCGTCGCAACCGGCTCTGGTTGGCCGTGGGGACCCTCATGTGGGTGACCGTGGCGTACAGCATCGTGGTCACCTCCCTGACCGAGCTGGGAGAGAACATGCGCTTCCGGTTCGAGCTGGGGACCCTACCTCTCGTCCTAGCTGTCGCCACGCTCGTCGTGCTCTGTCGGCCGGCCGTAGCGCCCGGCGGCCGGGAGCATCCTCACCGGGCCGAGCGACAGGTTCGAGGCGGCGATCAGGGCGGTGACGGTGAGCAGGACGCCGCCGGCGCCGGTCAGGGGCGGAACGGAGCCGGACAGCCCCACGGTCAGGCAGGCGATGCCGGCGGTGACCGAACCGTAGGTGGCGGCCGCCCAGGTGTGGTTGTACAGGTCGGAGAACATGAGCGGCCGGCCCGCCCCGTTCCGGTCGACGCCCCGGGAGCGCAACGCCGCCCAGGCGATGAACGGCACGACCTTGTAGGTGTGGCCGACGAGGGTTTCCAGCAGCCAGCCGCCCAGGGCAGCCACGGCGCCGGCGACCAGGGCGGTGCCGGCGTGGGGGTCGCCCGGCACGACCAGGCTGGCGGCCAGCGCCAGGGCCGCCCCGACGACCAGCCAGGCGCCCGAGGTGGAGACGAACAGTAGATGGAGGTCCGGCCGGCGCCGCCGGTGCCGCACATGGGCGGCCAACGACACCAAATGGGCGCCCAGCCCGACGGCCAGCAGGGTCCCGCCGGCCCAGGCCAGGGGGGCCACGCCGGTCAGGAGGCCGGGTGACAGCAGGCAGACGCCGCCGGGGACCGCCGCCACCGCCAGCCGCCCCGCCCGGCGCCGCCCGGGCACGTGGGCCAGGAAGAACATCGGCCACAGCTTCTCGGCGACCGCCACGTAGCTCAGACCCAGCCAGGCGAACAGCCCGACCGTGGCGTGGGCCAGGACCACGTGGCCGGACAGGTCGAACCAGTTGCCCCGGCGGTCCGCCACGTAGAGCAGGCCGAAGCAGGCGGTGGCGATGAACCCGATCACGGCGAACCGCAGGCCGGTCACCGGCGCCCCCTTGCCGCGGGCCAGCAGTGGCGGCCAGACGTTGACGGCGAAGCTGGTGACGGCCACGCCGGCCAGCGCTCCCCCCGCCTCGACCACGCTCTCACGGCCGGCGGCCACGCCGATGGGCAGGAGCCACGCCGCGCCCAGCCAGGTCACGAACGTCAGTCGTGCCAGGCGGATGGAGCGCAGCGACCGTTGGGTGACCACCGGTATGAACTGGTGCAGGGCGCCGAGGACGCCCATCGACAGCGTGGCCAGGACGCCGAAGTGAGCGGCGGCGACGACGTGGTCGGCGGTGGGGTCGACGGCGGCCGCTCGGGCCGCCCACACCCACGCTCCTCCGCAGGCCACCAGGCCCAGCGCCGCCGCCGCCAGGAAGCTCAGCGGCAGCGAGGGCGGCGGGACGGAGGCCGGCACACCGCGTGGCCGGCCGGCCCAGGAGCCGGCATCAGCTGCGCTCCGGGCGCCACGCGCCACCGGTTCGGCGGTCGTCATCGCCTCCTCCCGTCAGTGCCCTGGTCCTCCAGTTGCGTCTCGGCCGGCATCCCTGTCCTCCTCTGCGCCGAACCGAAGCTACCCCAGGCCCCCAGGTTTATCTAGAGGTTTATGGAAAAAAAGGGAGCCGGACGGCCATCAGTCCTGCCCATACCGGACCGACGAACCGTAGCCTGGAGTTCTTCTAGCACTAGTCCTACAATTTCTGCGAGAGAGTCCGAGAGCGGGAGACGTCAGATGGCAACGGTGGAAGTGCGGCCCAACCTGCAGCAGGAGGCCAAGGCCCTGGGCGATCCGACCCGCCACCGGATCTTCCGCTACGTGGCCGAGTCCGCGGCTCCGGTCGGCGTCGCCGAGCTGACGACGTACATGGGGCTCAACCACAACGCCATCCGCCAGCACCTTGCCGTGCTCGTCGACGCCGGCCTGGTGCTGGAGGAACTCGAACCGGAGAGCGGCCGGCCCGGGCGCCGCCGGCTGCTGTACCGGCTGCACCCGGAGGCGGCCGGGGCGTGGGGCACGACCGGCCCCTACGAGATGCTGGCCGCCCTGCTGGCCGACGCCATCGAGGGTGGCCGGACCCCCCGGGAGGCGGGGCGCGAGGCCGGGCGGCGGGCGGCGGCCGAATACGGGATGAGCGGTGACCACCTGGGGGTGCTCGAGCAGGCGATGGAGAAGAGGGGATTCCGGCCGACCCGCTCGGCCAGGGGCTCCAGGGTGGACTTCGTACTGAACCGCTGCCCGTTCGAGGACGTGGCCGCCACCAACCCGCAGACCGTGTGTCAGCTGCACCTGGGCCTGGCCGAGGGTTTCGCCGAGGCCGTCGGGGGAGTGGATGTGGTGCGGCTGGTGGCCAAGAACCCCCACCGGGCCGGGTGCCGGTTGGAGACGCGCGCCACTGCCGATCCCGAACAGGTGTGAGCCCGGGGAGGCGGTCCCCGCCCGCTGTAGGCTGCACGGGCGATGTCCGGACGGGAACTGGTGGTACTGGGCACCGCCAGCCAGGCCCCCACCCGCACCCGCAACCACAACGGGTACCTGCTGCGCTGGGACGGCTTCGGCATCCTGTTCGATCCCGGTGAGGGGACCCAGCGTCAGATGGTGCTCGCCGGGGTGGCTTCCTCGGCCGTCGACCTGATCTGCGTCACCCATCTCCACGGGGACCACTGCCTCGGCCTGCCCGGCGTCCTGGCCCGCATGTCGCTCGACCGCCGGGCCGGCGAGGTGGAGGTGCTGTTCCCGGGGCCGTCCCAGCCGGAGATGGCCAACCTGCTGAACGTCGCTGTGGGCCGGCGGACGCTGGCCCCCGTCCCCCGGCCCTGCACCGCCGGGGTCGTCCGCCACGGGCCGCCGCTGCGAGTCTCGGCCGGCTGGTTGGACCACGGGGTCCCCACGCTCGGATGGCGCGTGGAGGAGCCGGACGGCCGGACCATGGATCGGGACGCCCTGCGCAGGGCCGGCATCAGCGGGCCCGCCGTCGGGCAGCTCATCGAGCAGGGACGGCTCACCACCCCCCGGGGGACCTTCAGCGTGGAGGACCTGAGCCGCCCCAGGCGGGGCCAGAGCTTCGCCTTCGTCATGGACACCCAGCCCTGCGAAGCGGCGGTCCGGCTCGCCGAGGGGGTGGACGTGCTGGTGTGCGAGTCCACCTTCCTCCGCCGCGACGAGGACCTGGCCCGCCAGTACCGGCACATGACCGCCACCCAGGCCGCCACGCTGGCAGCCGAGGCGGGAGCCCGGCGGCTGGTGCTCACCCACTTCTCGCAGCGCTACCCGGACGAGAGCGTCCTCGCCGCCGAGGCCGCCGCCATCCACCCCGACGTGGTGGCGGTACGTGATCTCGACGTGGTGGCTTTCCCGTCCCGGGCGGGGGAACGACCGTGAGCCGGCGCCCGCCGGCGGCCTTCCTCACCGCCACGTTGACCGGCCGCGAGTGGCTCACCTCCAGGCTGGTGCGGGTCACCCTGGAGGGTCCCGAGCTGACCGGTCTGCGGGTCACCGAGCCGGCCAGCAGCATCCGGGTGCTGCTACCGGAGCCCGGCCGGTCGGGGCCGCTGGAGATGCCGGACTGGGACGGCAACCGGTTCGTGTACCCCGGCGGTCGGCGGCCGACCATCCGGACCCTGACCCCCCGCCGTCACCAACCCGAGCCGGGGGTGCTGCAGGTGGACGTGGTCGTCCACGGTGCCGGTGCCGCCGCCCTGTGGGCGGCCACGGCCGCCGAGGGGACACCGGCGGCGGTGTCGGGGCCGGCCCGCGGCTACAGCCTGGATCCGGAGGCCACCAGGCTCGTCCTCGGCGGCGACGAGACGGCCGTCGCGGCCATCAGCCAGATCGTGGAGACCTCGCCGGGGGACCTGGAGCTGGACGTCCATGTCGAGACGGGCGCCGCCGACGCCCGCCCGCCGCTGCCGTCGCATCCCCGGTCCCGGATCCGATGGGTGACGACCGACGGGCGTCTCCCCGGCCAGGCGCTCGTGGAGCAGCTGGCGGACGTGGAGATCCCCGAGGGGACCCGCATGTGGGTGGCCGGGGAGGCGGCGGCCATGCAGCGGCTGCGTCAGCGGACCTTCACCGAGCGGGGGGTGCCCCGGAGCCGGGTGACGATCCGCGGCTACTGGAAGCACGGCCGGTCGGCCGAGGCCGGGGCCGGTTGAACCGTCGCTACGCCACGGTGAACGACCGGGTGGTCGCCTCCACGGGGCGGAGGACATCCGCGCTCGGCGACTCCCTGGCGTCGCCGAAGTAGCGGATCCGGTACTCGCCCGGGACTTCCCCGGGAGGGACGTCCCAGGTGACGGTGATCTCGGAGATGGCCCGGCCGGTGCGCCTCCACCTCAACTTCGTGCTCCAGTCGCCGTCGTCGGCCACCCTCTCCCAGGCGCCGGCCGAGAGGCGCTCCACCAGCAGGTAGGTGCCGCCCCGGCGGACCCGGTTGTTGAGGTAGGCCCCGGCGAAGACGGCACGCACCTGCTCGCCGGGCCGGTAGGAGCGCCGGGGCTCGATCAGCACGTCCCCGACCTGATGGCCGGTGGGGGCTTCGTCGGCGAGGTGCCTGGCCCGAGCCGGCCGGGGGGCGGACACCGACGGTGGCGGGTCGCCGGCGGCCACCGGACGGCCGTCGCGCATGGCCGAGGCCAGGCCCGCCGCGGTCTGCAGGAACGCTCCGAGCTCCCACCGGCCGAACATGGTGCTCCCGCCCTCGTAGCGCTGGGCGTCGTACTCCTCCGGCGTGGTGACGTAGTGGATGTAGGCGTTGCTGTAGCCCACCACCAGCACGTCCTCGAGCGCGGCGCCCACGATCGCCGCCACCGTGCGGCGCAGCCGCAGGCCGGCCACGATGGTCACCTCACCGGGAATGCCGATCAGGTAGAGCTGGCCCAGCCGCACCAGCTGCACCGGGACCCGCTCCTGGGCCAGGGGGACGAGCCGGTTCAGCAGGCTGCCCGGCACGACCAGGGCCTTCGGTGCCTGTGACGCCGCCAGATCCGGGGCAAACCGGTACACGGCGGTGGATATCCAGTCCCACACCGGGTTGCGGCCCTGCCGGAACGCCCGGAAGGCCGGACCCTCGTCGGTGCCGGCCAGAGCGGCCGCCCCCCCGAAGGCCGGGCCGGTGCGGTGGGTCCGGCCGTCCCCGCTGAACTCGGCCCCCACCTCCGTCGCCACCAGGTCCAGGAACGTCAGACGGGTGTCCACCGGGCCCTCCAGCGACCGCCGCGTCGGGGAGTTCAGCGCCTCCGCGGCGGCCCGGAACTGCCGCTCGCCGATGATGCGGGTGTTCTCGAACTCGTCCTCGGTCGGCCCGCTGCCGGGCCTCTGGTGGAGGTTGGGGGACATGTCGCCGGCATTGGTCTGGGCGAAGGCACCGATGAACTCCGGCTGCCCGTCCGCCAGGTAGTCCACCCGGTGGTGGACCCGCTCCCAGTGGTAGGCGGCGTATCCCTTGTTGTCCGAGCTGACCAGCCGGTTCCGGTTGGTCATGCTGGTGCCGTGGGTGGCGAACCAGTTGACCGCGCCCACCACCCGACCCTCCCTCTCGACGCCCAGCACCGTGGACTGGGGGTCGATGGCGTCGGGGAACACCGCCCGGTCCTCCGCCGGGTTGCGGTCGAAAGCCACCCTCGACCGGTTGATGCTGGCGTCGCGCAGCTCTCCGTGGGCCAGAACCAGGTTGGCCGGCGCGGTGTCGGCTATGGCCCGCTCGGCCGCTTCGACGATGCCGTCCACGATGGCCGCGAAGGTGAGGGGCCGGAACCCGGCGGTGTTGGAGTTGTACAGCCGGTGGTAGGAGTACCCGCCGGGGCCGCAGTGGGTGTGGGTGGCCGTGATGAGCACGTTGCGGTCGGTATAGGCGTCCCCGTGGCGTTCCGACAGCCGGTCGAGCACCTCCCTGCGGACGCTGTCGAAGACCATGGGCAGGTCGTTGACCGACAGCAGTACCCGGCTCCCCGCCTCGTCCACGATGACGAAGGCCCGGGACCGGAGACGCGTGTGCAGACCGTTGGTCCGCTGGCGGGCCTTCCCGTAGCCCAGCATCCCGCATTCGGCGGCCTCGCCGGTGATGTCGGCCAGGCCTCGTCCGACCAGATAGCTCATGGATGGAGGCTAAGCGCCCGGCGCCTCCTGTTCGTCCAGATAGCCCAGGGGGTGGGGGCCGGCGGGACCCGGCCCCACCCGTTCGGCCCGCCGCCGGCCCGGCCGCCAGGAAGGTCCGGTGCCGCCCTCAGACGACGGACGATCCCGGGCCGGGGCGACGGTGGAGGAGCAGGTGGTGGCCTTCGGTCACGTGACCGAGAGCCGGGTGGCGGCCAGCGCCTGAACCCGCCTCACCGGCCCCCGCCCGCTGCAGGGGGGGACCCAGCTCGCCGGGCGGGAGTCTCCGGTCGGGCGCCGACAGGGCGGCGGCGCCGACGATCCCGGCCTCGTTGCGCAGCTTCGCCGGCACGATCGGCGTGCGCAGCTCGAGGTAGGGGAGGAACTTGTCGGCCTTGCGGCTCACCCCGCCTCCCACCACGATCAGCTCCGGCCACAGGAGATCCTCGAGCAGGGAGTAGTACCGCTGCAGCCGGCGGGCCCAGGCTTCCCACGACCAGTTGTTCCGTTCCCTGGCCGCCGCGGAGGCGGTGACTTCGGCGTCCTTGCCGTCGACGGGCAGATGGCCCAGCTCGCTGTTCGGGACCAGCTCTCCGTCCACGAGCAGGGCCGTGCCGATGCCGGTTCCCAGCGTGGTGACGATCACCAGTCCCGCCACCCCCGCCGCCGCCCCCCACAGCGCCTCCGCCAGCCCGGCCGCGTCGGCGTCGTTGACCGCGGTGGCGGGCAGTCCGGTCGCCGACTCGACCACCTCCTGGATGTTCGTGCCGATCCAGGCGTCGTCGACGTTGGCGGCCGTGCGGGCCACACCTGCGGTCACCACCGCCGGGAAGGTGACGCCGATGGGGCCGGTCCAGGAAAAATGCTCGACCACCTCGGCGACGGCCTCGGCGACCGCCCCGGGCGTCGACGGCTGCGGGGTGGGAACCTTGTAGCGCTCGGCGGCCAGCACGCCGGCGTCGAGGTCGGCGAGGCCCCCCTTGATGCCCGATCCCCCGATGTCCACCCCGAAGCCGATCCTCGGTGCCGGTTGAGTCACGCGCCTGTCTCCTTCGTCCGCTACCAGCCGCCTTGGGTGGTACGGGGCCGCCACAGTCTCGCCCAGTCTCGCGCCCGGGACGGCGGGGGCCGGCGCCGTCTACGCTCCGGCGCATGACATCAGAGGAGCTGGTTGCCCAGGTCTGCCCGACCATCGCAAGCCTGGGGGCGGCGTTCTACTTCGCCCCCGAGACCCTGGCCCGGGGGAAGGAGCTCGGCCTGGACGGGTTCCGGTTCTATTTCCTCGGACGCGGCGGCGTGCTGGGGGACGTGGAGCCGCCGGTCGTCCAGAGCGCCTTCGGCTACTTCGAGGCCAAGCTGGTGGACCGCATGTGGAACTCGGCCCGGGAGCGCTGCCAGCTGGGGCCGAGGGAGGTGGGGCGTCTCTACGTCGAGGCCAGCCGCCAGTTCGGCCGGCTCCGGTTCTCCTCAGTCGACGGTCTCGGCGACTTCTGCGCGGCGGCCGAGCGGGTGGTGGCGGCGACGGACCCGGCCGGGCTGGCGCTCTACGCCGGGCTCGCGGCGGAAGACCTCCCCGACGACGAGCCGGGACGGGCCATGCAGCTGGTGACGGTCCTGCGCGAGCTCAGAGGCAGCGTCCACCTTATGGCGGTGGTCTGCGCCGGGGTGAGCCCGAAGGTGGCGCACTACTTCCGCCGTCCGAACGACTTCGCCACCTTCGGCTACGGCGAGGACGAGACCCCCGTGCTCACCGACGCCGACCGGGCCCGCATGGACGACGTGGACGCCCACACCGACCGGATGATGGCCCGGGCCTTCGACGTCCTCGATGGGCGCGCCGCCGCCGCCCTGGCCATGGGCGTGCAGCGGATGGCCGCCGCCGCTGGCTGAGGCCGGAGCGCGCCGGGCGGCTAGGGCAGCTCGCCCTCGCCCTTGACGTTGGCGCCCTTCTCGGCCATCTCCTCGAAGCTCTTCCCGGTCTCGGGGCTGGCCGAGGTGGGGGCTGCCTTCTCCTCCTCCGCCGTGGGCGGCCGGTCGGCCCGGTGGGACGCCTGAGCCTGGGCCTCCTCCGCAGCGCGGGTCTCGTCGCTCGGGTTGGTGGCGCTGTCTTTGCTCATGCCCCGTGATTTTCCCGCTGCGGCCCCGCCCCAAACGGCTGCGCTGCCCGCCGGACCCCGGTCGGGTCGGGCCGACCGGGCCGGCCCGACCGGGGCCACCGTCGGTCAGCCCTGACCGCGCACCCGTTCGGGCTCGATCTGCAGGATGACCCGCTCGGTCTCGATCGGCATGGCGTAGGGGCCGTCGGTGTACTTCTCGCTGAGGCGGTCGATGTGCTCGCGCGCCTCGGTGCCGGTCACCGTGCCCACCACCCGGCCGCGGATCTCCACGTAGCGGTACGGATTGGCGGCGTCGAACACGGTGACCGCCACGCGCGGGTCGCGCCGGACGTTCCGGAATTTCTGCCGGCCGGTCTCGGTGTTGATCAGTACGTGGCTGTCGTCGGCGTCGACCCACATCAGGTGGGTGGAGGGCTGGTCGTCCGGGAGGAGGGTCGTGAACGCCGCGAAGTTGCGGCCGCTCAGCAGTTCCTTGGCGAGATCGTCGAACATGCGCTCACGCTACCGGGCCGGTTCCGACAGTCCGGCGGCCATCGGCAGGGGCTCGGCGATACCGTGTGGGCGTGATCCTCGCGATCTTCGCCGTCCTGGTGATCCTGTTCGTGGTGTTGCCTCTGGTGGGCCTGGCCCTGTGGGCGCTGGTCAGCACCGTGGTCGTCGGCCTCGTCATCGGCGCCCTCGGCCGCCTGGTGGTCCCGGGCGTCCAGCCCATCGGCTTCCTGGCGACGGTCGGCTCGGGGCTGTGCGGCAGCATCGTCGGCGGGTTCGTCGGCCAGCACCTGATC
>JAKAXG010000346.1 GCA_021827225.1 Actinomycetes bacterium
ACGAGCAGTGCCAGCGGCGGGTCCACGATCCCCAGCAGCGCGGCTCCGGCCAGCCCGGCCCAGAACCCCACCTCCACCGCGGGTGCCGGGATATGGGTGTGCACCACCGGAACCACGTAGCTGCCGGCGCCGGCCGCCGATCCGGGCGCTTCGGGGCTTGCACCTGTCGCCATCTCCGACCTCCTGGTCCCGCCGACCAGCATTACCGCGGCCCCGTCCCTGTGCTACCGGTCGAAGGTCCCTAGGACCCCTTCGCCGGCTGCCTCCCCGGCTGGAGGGTGACCGGTCCGGTCCGGTTCAGCGCTGGCCGCGGGTGGCCGGGCGGCCCTGGTGGCGCCGGAGCGGCCGGACCGTGTCCTCGGGTACTAGCGGCGGCCGGGGACCCTCGGCCGGGGCGCCCCGCAGGCGGGGCAGGGCCTCGGGGTGGTACCGGTCGAGGAAGCCGATCAGCTTCTCGCGCACCTCGCACTGCAGATCCCATGAGCGGCCACTGTCCGGTGAGCTCATCAGCGCCCGGAGACGCATGGTCGTGGAGTCGGAGTCGCTCACCTGGAGGACGGCCACGTTGCCGTCCCAGTTCGGGGCTTCGGCCAGGATGCGCTGGAACTCCGCCCGCACGTCGTCCACCGGGGTGGAGAAGTCCACCTCCAGGTTCACCCAGCCGAGGATGTCCGAGCCCGTCCGGGTCCAGTTCTCGAACGGGTTGGACACGAAGTAGGAGATGGGCACCACGAGCCGCCGCAGGTCCCACACCCGGACGACCACGTAGGTGAGGGCGATGTCCTCGATCCGGCCCCAGTGGCCTTCCACTACTACCACGTCGTCGACGCGGATGGGTTGGCTGAGGGCGATCTGCACGCCGGCGACGATGTTGGCGACCGTGGGCTTGGCGGCGAGACCGCCGACCACGCCGATCAGCCCGGCGGAGGCCAGGAGGCCGGCGCCGGCGGCCCGGACGCTGGGGAAGCTGAGCAGGGTCGCCGCTACCGCGATCAACCCCACGGCCACGACGGTCACCCGCCGCAGGATCTGCAGCTGGGTCTGCACGCGGCGGGCCCGCAGGTTGTCCGCCACGTCGATGCGGTAGTGGAACAGCACGACGTCGTCGAGGACGTAGGTCAGGCGCACCACCGCGAACGCCACGGCGAGGATCAGGGCCGACGAGACGGCGTGCAGCAGGTCCGAGCGCAGCGGGCCGCTCAGGGGCACGGCGGCCACCGCGATGTCGACGCCTATCAGCGGGATCAGGAGCGTCACCGGATGGCGGACGTTGCGTATGACCGACACGGCCAGGTTGGCGGTGCGCCCCTTCGGGCAGAAACGCCTCACCAGGTAGAGGCCCACGGCGTCGGCTGCGAGGGTCGCCGCCACGACCACGCCGATGATCGCTACCGGGGGCATCAGAGCGCGCTGGGGCCTCGTCGCATCGGCCAATGCATCCCTCAATGGTGCGTTCTGTGCCCTTCGTCCTGCAAGCCGCGCCCGCTACCGGGTGCTGGAGGGACGTCTAGTCCGGCCGGTCCTCGGTCACGCCCATGGGGAGGAGTCCCTCGAAGGAGGCCAGGGTTCCCTCGGCCGCCGCCGTCTCCTCCTCGGCCACGTGCTGGCGGCCCGTCGAACCGTTGCCGTTGCCCGCCGTCGCGGTCGCCGCCGCCGGTACCGGGGCGCTCCCGTGCACGTACTTCTTGCCCCGCAGCCATGACGCCCCCGCCGCCAGCACGCAGGCGGCCGCCGCGAAATAGAACGCCTCGCGCAGTCCGGTCTGGAACGACCCGCTGATCAGTCCCGGGAAGAAACTGTGCCCGGTGACGTAGGCGGACCTGGTCGGGCCCAGCTGGTTCAGGGTGCTACCGAGCATCTTCTGCATGGGGTTGTAGCCGAGGAACGCGGCGAACAGGCTGGAGACGGGCGGCAGGTGCGAGATCCGGTCCGCCGTCGCCACCGGCACCCCGTTGGCCGTGAGGCCGTGGAGGAGACGGGACGGCAGGGTGGAGGACAGGCCCACGATGATGAGGCTGAAGAACACTCCGATCGAGAGCACCTGGGCGGAGTTCTGGAACGTGTTGGCCACCCCGGCGCCCGCGCCCCGGCGGTCCGGCGGCAGGCTGTTCATGATCCCGGCCCGGTTGGGGGCGGCGAACACCCCCATGGCGAAGCCCATGACGGCCAGGATGGCGGCGAACCAGATGTAGGAGAAGTCCACCGGCAGGGCGGTGAGCAGGAGGAAGCATGCCGCCGTGGCGAGCATCCCGCCCGTGGCGAAGGGCCGGGCGCCGAAGCGGTCGGAGAGGAAGCCCGACAGCGGGGCGGCCACGAGCATGCCCCCGGTCAGCGGGAGCATGTAGATGCCGGCCCACAGCGGGGTCTGGGTGAAGTCGTACCCGTGGATGGGCAGCCACACGCCCTGCAGCCAGATGATGAGCATGAACATCAGGCCGCCGCGGCCCAGCGATCCCAGGAAGCCGGCGAAGTTGCCGGCGCTGAACGCCCGGATACGGAACAGCTTCAGGTCGAACATCGGGTGGGCGACGTGGTTCTCGATGATGCCGAAGACGCCCAGCACCACCACCCCACCGATCAGCTCGCCCAGCACGCTCGGGTTGGTCCAGCCCATGACGTGGCCGCCGTAGGGCATGATCCCGTAGGTGATTCCGGCGAGCACGGAGACCAGCCCGACGGCGAAGGTGATGTTGCCCCACCAGTCGATGGGGGCCGGGTTGCGCAGCCCCTGATCCCTGAGCTTCACGAAGGCCCAGACGGTCCCGAACAGCCCGAAGGGCACCGAGACCAGGAACACCAGGTGCCACTCGACCGGGGCCAGCACCCCGCCCAGCACGAGACCGACGAAGGAGCCGATCACGAGGGCGATGGCGTTGATGCCGATGGCCATGCCCCGCTGGTTCTCCGGGAAGGCGTCGGTCAGGATGGCGCTCGAGTTGGCCATGAGGCAGGCCGCACCGATCCCCTGGCCGATGCGCATGGCGATCAGGTACACGGCGGCCGCCGGGCCGCTGAACCAGGTGATCGACAGCAGGATCGAGAAGGTGGTGAAGACGGCGAACCCGAGGTTGTAGATCCGGACCCGGCCGTACATGTCCCCCACCCGGCCGAGCGTCACGACCAGCACCGCGGTGACGACCATGAAACCCATCAGCATCCACAGCAGGTAACCGGTGCTCGACGGCACCAGCGGATCGAGGTGGATGCCGTCGAAGATGTTGGGCAGGGCGATCAGGGTGATCGAGCTGTTGATCGCCGCCATGATCATGCCCAGGGTGGTGTTCGACAGCGCGACCCACTTGTAGCGGTCCGCCTTGGCCGTCATCGCGTCACTGCTCTCCTTTTAACCTGACTTTGACGTGCACGTAAACTATAGGACAAAGGGGCGGTCCGGATGGACTGACCTGCCTCCCGCCCGGCCCGCCGTGGCGGCCAGGGCCGGGGTTCACGGCACGACGGCTACGACCGGCGCTACCTGAGTGGTCGGCTGTGCCATGCTGCTGATCGGTCCGGTGGAGGCACCGGGGAAGCGACCTGATATGACGACCGACGGCGCCACCGCCCACTTCGAGCCCGAGCCGGCCTGCTCGGCCGGGGCGCGCCGCTTCGTGGTCGGGCATCTGGAGCTGTTGGGTCTGAACCGCTTCCGCGACGAGGCCGCCCTCTGCGTCAGCGAGCTGGCGACCAACGCCATCCTCCACTGCCGGACGCCCTTCACCGTGGCGGTGCGGGCCATACCGGGCGGCGTTCGGATGGACGTCCAGGACGACCGCCCCGACCGTCTACCCGCGCCGCTGCCCGCCGACGTGGATCCGCTCGCCTCGGGCACCACCGGCAGAGGGCTGAGGCTGGTGGCGGCCGCATCCCGGAGGTGGGGGTATTTCACGACCGAGGTGGCCAAGACCGTGTGGGTCGAGTTGGCCGACGACCGTCGAGAGGGCTTCAGCGAGCCACTCGTCGAGTTGGCCGGCCTCCCCGCCCTCGGGACCGGCCGCCCGGTGCGCCTGGTGGGGCTCCCCGTCAGGGCGGCCATCGCGAGCGGCGTGCAGATCGACGACCTGGTCCGGGAGGCGCAGCTCCAGCCCGAACGGATCAGCCCGGGCGACCGGGCGACCCTCCTCCAGCTCCTGGAGCGCAGCGCCCCTCCCCGCCTGGTGGGCCGGCAGGAGGCGTTCCGGGCGGCGGCGCGGGGGCTCGACAGCTACACGCTCGAGCTCGGCGTATCTGCTGACGAGATGGCCGCGGTGGGGGAGCTGGTGGTCTTCCTCCAGCGGCTGGCTCAGCGGTCGAGCCTGGAAGCCGGCCAGGTCCCGGCCGAGGTGGAGGCCATGCGTGCCTGGATCCCCGGGGAGGTGGCGGCCCAGTTCGGGGGGCGGGCCCCGGTTCCCTTCCCGGGCGCCGCGGTCCTCTGACCGGCCCGGATCAGAAGACGGTGTAGCCGCCGTCGACGACCACGGTGTCCCCGGTGTGGAACGTGATGGCCGGATCGCACAGGAAGGCTCCGACCGCCTCGAAATCGTGCAGGGTGGCCCAGCGCCGGACCGGGGTGCGCCTGGTGGTGACCTCCACGAAGTTCGGGACAGCGCGCGCCGCTTCGGTCAGCTCCGTCTCGGTCCAGCCGGGAGTGAGGGCGTTGCAGCGGACCCGGTGACGGGCCAGCTCGACGGCGAGACTCCGCATCAACGCCGTCATGGCCGATTTGCTGGCCGCATAGTGCTCCAGGCCGGGCGCTCCGTGTATCGCCGACGTCGATGACACCCCAACCAGGGCGCCGCCGCTTCCCTGGCGCACCAGCTCGGACGCGGCGGCCTTCAGGCACAGGAAGGCTCCGTCGAGGTTGACCGCCATCACCGATCGCCACTGCTCGTAGGACATGTCGACGAACGCCTGGCGCGATGATGTGCCGGCGTTCGCCACCAGGCAGTCCAGGCGGCCGAAGTGCTCCAGCGTCTGCTGCAAGCAGCGTTCGACCGACTTCTCGTCGGCGACGTCGCAGCGCAGGCCGACGGCTTCGGCGCCGAGGTCCCGGAGCTCCTGCGCGGCCGCGTCGTTGCGGTCGGGGCGGCGCGCCCAGATGGCGACCGAGCCACCGGACCGGGCCACCCCCCGGGCCATGCCGAGTCCGATGCCCGAGTTGCCGCCGGTGACGACAACCACCCGGCCTGTGAGGTCTATGACCGGGGAGGGGACCGCCGGACCTCCACCTGCCGTTGCTGTCATCGTGTCCCCGATTCGCTCCAGATGCCCTGGACGCTAAATCACGCCGGCTCTGCTGCTCAACCGGCCGGGCGGGCACCGGTCCCCGATTTGACCGTATGAACGGTTGTACGTACAATTCTTTCCCGTGACGCCCCTGGACTTCGTGGTCTCCCTCGCGCTGATCTCCGTAGCGGCGGGGGTTCTCGGGTCTCTGATAGGCCTGGGCGGCGGGGTGGTGATCGTGCCCGTGCTGACGCTGCTCTATCACGTCGACATCCGTCTGGCCATCGGGGCCAGCATCGTGT
>JAKAXG010000347.1 GCA_021827225.1 Actinomycetes bacterium
TATCGCATAACGCAGCACGAGCAGCCGCCGCTGGCCGCGCCCGGCCGAACGGCGTCCCAGCCACCACGCCAGCCCGGCTCCGATGGCGTAGGGGCCGGCCGCCATCTCGCCCCACTGCCGCTGCGCCGGCTGGGTGGTGACGAGGGCCATCAGCACGGCGAACACGGCGGAACCTCCGTACAGGAACGTGTCCCACCGCGTGGCGCTCATCCAGGATCGGATACGCCGGACCACGGAATCGGCCCTGGACGACCAGGACCGGAGCGCAGGGCGCCGGACATCCCGTGATGTCGCCGAGAGTGTCAACGCGAGGTTGTTCTCCGGCGCGGCCGCACGCGTTGCTGTCCCCAGCCGGTTGAGCCCCTCCGGGACCGCACCGTCGATCTTCGGCTGAGTGCGACTCCCATCCGGGACATTCTGCTGCGGTGCCGTTTGGGTCGTAAAGTCAGGGTCGGTGATCTGGACCGGCCGGAGGCTCCACCCGATGGCAACGACCCTCTACTCACAGAACCCCCGTACGCTGGTTCGGGTGCCGGTAGGCTCCGATCTACCGGCGGAGAGATACAACGATGGGACTGTACAGGCAGGGTGACGACGGACGGTGGTGTCCCCGATCCGCCGGCCCGCTGCCCGTGCCCGCCCCTCCCCCCGGGAGCCACGCAGGTCCGGTCGGCGCCAGGCCCAGCGGGCCTTTACCGTTACCTAACCAGATGACCTCCGGACCGGCCGCCCCTGAGCCAGCAGGGACGGCGGATCTGCGGGGGCGGCGGGACGGGCCGGTCGTCCGGCACAGGCTGCACTGAGGGTGACCAGGCGCTCCCTCCGGGATCGGTTCCACCTGCCCCGCCGGCCCCGCGACGAGGCCGGGGTGCCGGTGCCCGGCTGGCAGGGGTGGAAGCACGTGCTGGCCCGGCCGGTCCGCCGGAGCGTGGCCCTCGTGGCGGTGGCCCTGGTGGTCGAGTACCTGGTCGCCCCGGAGCTGGTGGGTGCGAGCAAGGATCTCTACCTGCTCGGACGGTTCCAGGTGGGTTGGGCGGCGGCCAGCCTGGCGCTCGAGGCACTTTCGCTCCTCTGTTACGGCCTGCTGACCCGGGCTCTCGTGCCGGCCGGCGGGCGGCCGAACCTGTGGACCCTGTTCCGCGTCGACCTGGCGGCCGCGGCGGTCGCCCACGTGGTGCCGGCGGGAACGCTGGGCAGCGCCGGTATCGGCTACCGCCTGTTCACCGCCGAAGGCATCAGCCCGGTCGACACGGGCGTGATGATGGCCACCAAGGGGCTCGGGTCGACGCTGGTCCTGAACGTCCTGTTGTGGGTGTCACTCGTCGCGTCCATACCGCTGGCCGGGTTCCGCCCCATCTACCTGACGGTCGCCATCCTCGGCGCCCTGTTACTGCTGGCGGCTTCGGTGTTGATCGTCGGGGTAACCCGCGGCACGGAACGGGTGTCCCGGTTCCTCGGCGCCCTGGGCCGGCGGATCCCCCGGGTGGAGGACCGCCTGGAACGGGCCGTCCTCCACGCCTCCGTCTCTCTTCGCACCCTGACCCAGGACCGGAGGGCCATGAGCAGATCGCTGCTCTGGGCGACGCTCAACTGGCTGCTCGACGCCGCCTCCCTGTGGTGCTTCGTGGCGGCGTTCGGTCGGGCCGTCGACCCGGTGGAGCTGTTCGCGGCCTACGGCATCGCCAACGTGGCCGGCGCCCTGCCGATAACACCGGCGGGCCTGGGGGTGGTGGACTCGGTTGCGCCGTTGCTCCTGGTCAGCTTCGGCGTGACCCGTAACGTGGCCACACTCGGGGTCCTCGGCTGGCGGCTGATCAACTTCTGGATGCCCATCCCGGCCGGGGCGGCCGCCTACGCCTCGCTGAAGGTCCCCGGGGCGTTGAGCGACCTCGGCACCGGCCGTCGTTCCGAAGACGGGGGCGACGGGCCCTACCGGGAGCACCTCGGGGCGGGAGAGCCCGTGAGGGAGGGAGCATCGGAGGGAGGTCCGGGCTGAGCGGATCGGGCTCGACACGGCGGCGGATCAGTCGTGGTCGGCGAGGCCGGAGATCTGGTGGTCGACGTGGAAGAGGGCTTCGGCTATGAGCTTGCGGACGTGGGCGTCGTGCGCCCGGTAGAGCACGTGGCGGCCGGCCTTGCGGGTATCGACCAGGCCGGCGAGGCGCAGCTTCGCCGACGGGCCGGCCGGGCCTGACCCGGGCCGTGCCACAGGAATCCTCCCCGCAGCAGGAGCCCGCTTCTCTACTGGTGCCGTCCCCTATCGCCGCCGTGGCCGGGAAGGTCGAGGAGCTGCTCGTAGCGCTCGTGGTGGTGGTCGGCGCCATCGGGATCGCCGCCCCGGGCCCGCCCCGATCGGCCACCGGCGCCGGCGCCGTCGACCCCACGCTCGCGGTGCTGGTCTTCACCGCCGGGCTGACCGTGGAAGCTGCCGCGCTCGCCCGGGCCCGCCGGCGATGGCCCCGTGTGCTCACGGCTCTCGCCGTCAGCTCGATCGCCCTGCCGGCGCTGGCGTGGGCACTCAGTCACTTGGTTTCCGGGCCCGCCCGGGGCGCGATCCTGGCCGTGGGGGTGGCGCCCAGCGAGGTCGCCTCCCTGGGTCTGGCGGCGATGGCCGGTGGAGAGGTGGCGATCTCCGCCGCGTTGCTCGTTGCGTCGAGCGCCGTCGCCGTGGTGGCCAGCGGCCCGATCCTCTCCCTGCTGTCCGGCGCGGCCGGCGTGCACACCGAAGGAGTGCTGATCACCCTGGCCCTGGTGGTGGCGGTCCCTCTGGCAGCCGGCGTGGCGGCGCGCCGGGCGGTCGGCGACAGCGCGGTAGTGCTGGGTGCCGGGCGCTTGCTCGGGAACGCCGCCCTGCTCGTGCTGTTGTGGGAGGTGACCGGTGAGGTGCGGGTACAGGCGAGCTACCTGGCGGTGGTCGCCGCCCTGGCCGGCTTCCTGGCCGGAGCCGGTGGGCTGGGCTGGCTGCTCTCCCGGGGCCTGGACCTCCCGGCCCGGCCGGCGGTGCTGCTCCCGGTCGCCATGCGGGACTTCGCCGTGGCCACCGGGATCGCGTCCAGCGCCTTCGGCCCCGCAGCCGTCGGTCCCCTCGGAATCTACGGGATGCTCGTCCTGGTCGGCGGTGCGATGGTGGCCCGCTTCGCTGCCCGCCCGGGCCGGGCGGGTGTAAAAGAGCCCTCCTGAGCCACCCGACCTCCCTTTCAGGCCGGTCGTCCCTCCGGGCCTGCGGCCGACCGGTTGCTACTACCGGTGGCGGTCACTGTCCGGGTGGTCAGTAGTGGACACCGTTGTACTGGTGGGCGTCGGTGCAGGCCGTGATGTGGGAGTTCGATGCCTGCTCCAGGTTGGTGTACATGGTGACCAGGTCGGCCCTGGTGGTAGCGGTGCGGGCCGCCTGAAGCGAGACCAGGTGCTGCTGCTCGAAGTGCTCGATGGCGTCGAGGGCGTGATCGGGCGTCGTGCCGGCAGCCACCGTGGAGTCATACATCTGCTGCACCGTAGGGTCGCTGTAGCTGCCGGCAGCGAGTCCGGCCGAGGGGTCGGCCATGCCGTAGCGGGCCATCATGGCGGTGACGGTGGCCAGCTGGGTCTTCTGCGAGTCGGCCAGGTTGGCGAACACCGGCCGGGTGGGATAGCGGCCGGCGAAGACCGTGTAGGCATCCCGGCCGGCCCGTTCCTGCTCGTGGATCAGGGTCAGGTTGGTCCTCTCGGCGGCGGTCAGCACGCCCGCCACCGGCACCGTCGGCGCCACGGTGGACGGCGCGGCCGTCGAGGGTGCAGCGGTGGAGGGGGCGGTCGCCGCCGGGCCGGCGGTGGTCGGTGACGACGTACCGGTCCTGGCAGCCGAGCCGCACCCGGCCAGAGCGAGCAGCGCGGCGACGGAAACCGCAGCGACCTTGGGAGTCCTGCGCATCTGCAGATCACCTCCTGCGTGGGTTATCCCTCCCAGCGTCCGCGCCGAGAGCGGTCGCCCCTAGAGCCTTTCGCCACACACCTTCACGACGCAGGCCTGCGGCGGTTACCTTCGTCACTGCCGCGGCCGGTGCCCCGCAAGCCTCAGCAGCCGGGCGCCGCCGGGTAGGGGCGCAGAAGCCGGCCAGGAGCAAGGCTCACAGGTGTCGGCCGCGCTCGTGCGCGGCGTGGCTGGCCGGTTCCAGCTGAAAAGTGGAGTGCTCCACGTCGAAGTGCTCCCCCAGGCAGGCCTGGAGGGAATCGAGGATCTGCGGGGCGTGCCCGGAAGCGAAGCAGTGGTCCTCGACCACCACGTGGGCGGAGAGGGTGGGCAGGTTCGAGGTGACGGTCCAGGCGTGCAGGTCGTGCACGCCCAGCACGTGCTCCACGCTGGAGATGTGGGAGCGGATCTCGTCCAGGGAGACGTCATCGGGGGCGGCCTGCAGCAAGATCCGTCCCGCGTCGCGCAGCAAGCCCCACGCGGCGTGCGCCATGAGCGCGGCCACGAGCAGGGACGCGACCGCGTCCGGGCGGGACCAGCCCGTCACCACGATCACCAGCCCGGCCGCGGCGGTGCCGAGGAAGGCGTAGAGGTCGGTGACGATGTGGGCGAACGCCCCCTTCACATTCAGCCTGGTGCGGTCGGCCCGGGCCAGCACCGCGGTGGCCGCCACGTTGACCGCCGCCCCAGCCAGGGCGACCGCGAGCACCACGGAGCCCTCCACGCCGGGCGGGCTTATCAGCCGGCGGATCCCCTCGACGGTGATCACCGCGGCGATCACCGCCAGGGTCACGCCGTTCCCCGCGGCGGACAGGATCTCGGCCCGCTTCAAGCCGTAGGTCCAGTTACCCGACGCCGGACGGGCGGCCAGACGGGCGGCCCACAGGCTCGCTCCGAGAGCCGCCACATCGGTGAGCATGTGACCCGCGTCAGCGAACAGTGCCAGGGAGCCGGAAGCAACGGCTGCGACCACCTCCCCCACCATGAAGGCCGAGATCAACCCCAGCGCGACCACGAGGTAGCGCACGTCGGCATCGGCGGGCACCCCGTGGGAATGGCCCGCATGCCCGTGGCCACGATGGTCACGGGCCTCACCGTGCCCGCCGCCCGGGCTATGGGCGTCACGGTCCTGCCAGACGGGATCCCGGACCTCCTCGGGCTTCGACGCAGCAGGGCTGCCATCGCAGAACCGCCCGGCCTTCACGGGGGGAACGGGATGGTCCGAGGCCGGCTCCGGATCGGTCAACGGCTCCTCCTACCCGCATGCAGCGACGGTGACCCCACTGGTGTCACCCGTCCGCAGCCGACCGCCACCGGAGGGGCGTCACCCTCCCGGCGTTCGGCGGTGGTCTGGAACTCGAACACCCGACGTTCCTCCTCGCTTGCCCTCACCCTCACCAAGGTATATCTTCACAGCTATGAAGATGTCAAGTGCTGATCAGGCACCGGTGGTCGGACTCGACAGCTGTGCGGTACGCACCGTCGACACCGAACGGGTGGCGGCCACCCGCCGACGCCT
>JAKAXG010000348.1 GCA_021827225.1 Actinomycetes bacterium
GAAGCTCGGCGCTGAACCAGGCCCGCACCGCCTCCGGGTTCGAGTGGACCGCCGGGTCCGCCGGGCCGTCGAGGGGGTGGGGATGGGTGGCCAGGATGGACCAGGTCATCGGGTTGGCCAGCCGGGACCGCTCCACCGCCCTGGAGCCGGCGAAGGTGGTGGCCGACGCACCCGCGGCCGGCCCGGCCAGGTCCCGCCAGGTCGTGTAGCAGACCAGCGCGTCGCGACCGTGAAGGTGGAGGCTCCGGTGGACCCGGGAGAGGCTCCCGAGCGTTTCGCCCGGGAGGGGCCGGTCGGTCACCGCCACGACGTCCAGGTTGCTCTGGCGGGGGCTGAGGTCGCCCAGGCCCGGGGACCCGACCAGGTACACACCGCTGCGCTGCCGGCCGGCCGCCGCGGTGAAGGTCTCGACGAAGCCCGCTGTCGCGCCGTCTGGTTCCTTTTGCACTAATACATCGTACACTAACTGTTCGGGTATGACGTAAATCGACGGGGCGCCGGGTCGGCCGGACGGCGCCTACCCGCGGAACACGTCGGAGTCGTCGGCGAAGGCCTTGAACTCCAGGGCGTTACCGGCCGGGTCGAAGCAGAACATCGTCCACTGCTCTCCGGGCTGGCCGGCGAAGCGGACGTGCGGTTCCATGGCGAAGCGGACCCCGGACCGCTCCAGCCGGGCGGCCAGACGGTGGAACTCCTCCACGTCGAGCAGCAACCCGAAGTGCGGGACGGGCACGGAGTCCCCGTCCACCGGGTTGCTGCCGGCCACACGCTCCCCACCGGCCGGTATCAAGTGGGTGACCACCTGATGGCCGTGGAGGTCCCAGTCCACCCAGGTTTCGGCCTCCCGGCCCTGCGGGCATCCGAGCACCCCCCCGTAGAAGCGGCGGGCGGCGCCGAGGTCGTCCACCGGGATGGCCAGATGGAAGCGGGGCCGGCGGCCGCCCGGATTCATCGGTGTAGTCCCGGCTCAGTCGAAAAGGACGATGCCCGCGGTCTGGCTGGCCACGCCGAGGAACGAGCCGCCGGTCGACCACAGCCCGGCGCTGCCATGGACGTAGCCGCCGGAGATCATGTGGGGATCGACGTGCACCAGCATCCACTCACCCTCCGGATCGGTACCGAAGCGCACGGTGTTGTCCAGGCTGGTGCCCGCCCCGACCCGGCCGGCGGCGCGCACCACGCCGTTGGGCACGATATCGGCGAGGAAGGCCATGGCGGCCCGGCTCAGGGGCCGGCCGTCGAGGCGCATCCACATGGACCCCCGCCCGTCGGCGACCCGGGCGTCGGCCATCCCCAGCCAGCCGGGCCGGGCCTCGGGATCGCTCACGAACGGCCGGGGCACCCACCGGGGGCAGTCCACGGGAGCGGGGACCTCGGGCATCTGCGGGAACTGGGCCTCGAGGCCGTCGGGACGGGCCTCGCCCGTGGCTCCCTGGCCGGAGAAGACCAGCCGGTCCCCGTGCCATCCGGTCACCCTGACCTGCGATGTGCGCCGCCCGGCGGCCACGACCTCCACCCGGCAGTCCATGCGATCGCCGGTCGTCCCGCTGGCCACGAACTGGACGGTGGTCCACAGGGCCCGCCTACCGGTCTCGGCTTCCATCGCGGCAGTCGCCACCGCGATGCCCGTGCCCCCGTAGAACTTTCCGTCCAGGCGGGACAGGCCGGGAGCGACGACGAAGGTCCAGTGGCCCGGCCCGATCCGTTCCAGGCCCAGCCACTCCAGGTCCGATCCGTCAGTCACGCTCCGCTCCTCCGCATAGGGGACACGAGAGCCTACCGGGGTTGGCATAACTTGCCGGGGGCCGTATGGTCGACCGTGCCCTTTCGCCGGAACGTCCCTGAAACCCGGATCATGTCGGAGGGATCCCGCCTGACGGCGGCTCTCTCGCCGTGGCTCCGCCGGTGCGCTTCGTTCCAGGACACGGAGTCGGTACCGGTGGCGGTGGTGGATCCCCTCGCCGTGGGCCCGGACGTCCTGGACGGCCTGATCTGCGATGCCGCCTCCGGGTCGGTGGCGCTGGTGGTGACAGTGGCTGCCACGGCCGGGCCGCTGCCCGAGGCGGTGCTGCGGGCCGGCGGGGTCCGGGCCGGCGCAGCTCTTCCCGCCCACCCGGCCCGCATCGGTGCCGGCCCCGGCCACGGGTCGCTGACCCTACGCCTGGAGGACCGGCCGGAGCCTCTCACCCCGGTGGTGCCGCTCTTCCCCGACGACGATTCCACCTCCGTGGTGCTGACCGCCCCGGCCGGCCTGGAACGGGTGCCCGTGGCCACCTGGAGGCCGGCGACCAACGTGCTGCTGCTCGGGGTCGATCCCGAGGCGCTGATCGCCGGGCCCGACGACGGGGGGCTCCGGCTGCTGCACCGGCTGCTCCTGCTCGCCGGGCACGGCCGGGTACCTGAGGCCCGGCTGCCCGGTGTGGGCCTCCTGGGCTACGGCGCCATCGGCGCCGAGCACGTGGCCGGGTTCACCGGCGCCGGCTTCGAGGTGGTGTCCGTGTGCGACCGGTCCGAATCCCGCCTGGCCGCCGCGGCGGGGAGCCTGCCCGGGATCCGGACCTACGCCAAGGCCGACGAGCTGCTGGGGGATCCCGGCGTGGGTCTGGTCGCCATCTCCACCCCTCCCGACAGCCACGCCTCGTGGGCCACCGCCGCCCTGGACGCCGGCCACCATGCAGTGGTCGAGAAGCCTCTGGCGCTCAACTCGCGCGATGCCGACCGCATGCTCGACGCCGCCGCGGAGGCCGGCCTGACCCTGGCCGTCTACCAGAACCGCCGCTTCGACCCCGACTTCCTGGCACTCCGGCGGCTGGTGCTGGAAGGCCGGCTGGGTCGGGTCTTCCACCTGGAGGCCTTCGTAGGGGGGTTCGGGCACCCGTGCAACTACTGGCACTCCGACGCCGCCGTGTCCGGCGGCACCGCCTTCGACTGGGGGTCCCATTACCTGGACCAGATCCTGGCCCTGGTCCCGGTGCCGGTCGAGTGGGTGCGGGGATCGGCTCACAAGCTGCGATGGCACGACGTGACCAACGCCGACCAGGTCGGCATCCAGATCCGTTTCCAGGACGGCACGGAGGCCGGGTTCGTGCACTCCGACCTGGCCGCCGCGCTCAAACCCAAGTGGTACGTGCTCGGTACGGAGGGGGCGGCCGTGGGGGAGTGGCGCCGGGAGCGGGTGGTCGGCCGCACCTCCATCGGCCTGCTCGAGGAGGACCGCCTGGCACCGGCCGACTCGCCGGCCGCCATCTGGCTGCACCACCCCGACGGATCCCGGACCGAGGTCGCCACGCCGTCGGTGGCGCCCGGCCGGTACCACCGGGAACTCGCCGACCGGCTGGCCTTCGGGGAGCCCCTCACGGCCGATCCCGACCAGTCCCGGGACGTGGTCGCCCTGCTGGAGGCGGCCGTGGTGTCGGCCGGGAACGGAGGCCGGGCCCAGCGACCCGCCCTGCGCGGCCGATGACCGATCCGGTCGGCTGGGGCGTTCTCGGAGCCGGGCGCATATCCACCGTCGCCGTGGGGCCGGCCCTGGCCGCCTCCCCCCGGTGCCGGGTGGCGGCCATCGGGGCGCGGGAGGTGTCACGGGCGGCCGTCCTGGCGGCGACCCTCGACGGACCTGGCACCGTAGGGGGTGCCCGGGCGTACGGTTCGTACGAGCAGGTCATCGCCGACCCCGACGTCGAGGTCATCTACATCGCCCTGCCCAACGACGCCCACGTCCCGTGGGCTCTCGAAGCTCTTCACGCCGGCAAGCACGTCCTGTGCGAGAAGCCCCTGGGCCTGGACAGCCTGGAGGTGATGGCGGCGTTCGACGCGGCGGAGAGCGCCGACCGCCTGCTCGTCGAAGCGTCGTGGAACCGGTGGCATCCCCGCACCCGGGAAGCCGAGCGCCTGGTGGCGGAGGGGGCGATCGGCTCGGTCGTGTCCGTCGACGCCGGCTTCGTGTTCGACGGCGTCCCCGCCGGCGACTACCGGATGCAGCCGTCCCGGGGCGGGGGCGCCCTCTACGACGTGGGCTGCTACGCCCTGTCCGCCGTAGGATGGGCCTCCGGGTGGGGTCCGGTATCGGGGGCGGAGCCTGATGTCCGTCTCCACCCCGGGGGCGTCGATCTGTTCACCTCGGGCCGCCTCTGCGTGGGTGATGTGGCGGCGACGGTGCGGGCCGGGATAGACGAGCCGCCCCGCCAGTGGCTGCAGATCACCGGGACGGAGGGGGCGATGCGCCTCGCCGGGGACGCGTTCACCGCCTGGACCGACGCACCGGCCCGGCTGGAGAGCAGCGGTCGGAGCGGCCAGGTGGACAGCCGCTCGTTCCCGCCGTGCGATCCCTACCGCCTCATGGTCGACGCCGTCGCCGACCGCGTCCGCGGCGGCGGCAGCTGGGTCGTCCCCCGGCGCGACAGCGAGTGGGTGGCCGCGGCGATCGACGCCCTGCGCGGCGCCGGCTCCGCTCGGGGGTAGTGCACTCAGGTGGAGCAATTCGACATAGTGGTGCTCGGCGGCGGGTCCGGCGGCGAGTGGATCTGGCAGGAGGTGCCGGGCCGGCGCATAGCCGTGGTGGAGGCCGACCGGGTAGGAGGCGAGTGCCCGTTCGTGGCCTGCGTGCCGTCCAAGGCCCTGCTGCGGGCCGCCCACGTGCGCCGTCTGGCCAGCCGGGCCCGGATCCTGGGGGCGGCGGCCGCCGCCCCCGACCTGGGCGACCCGGCCGCCGCCTACCCGCTGGCGGTCGAGCGCCGGGACCGGGTCTCGGAGGGGCGGGACGACTCGGAGAACGCGGACCAGCTCCGGTCGACCGGCGCGGTGCTGTTCAGGGGACGGGGCCGGATCGCCGGGCCCGGTCGGCTGACCGTGACCACCGGGGCGGGGGAGAGGACCGTGATCGGGTGGACGGACCTGGTGATAGCCACCGGGTCCCGGCCGGTGGTACCGCCGGTGGACGGGCTGGACCGGGTCCCCACCTGGACCAGCGACCAGGCCCTCAGCTCGGCCGAGAGACCCGGCCGCCTGGCCGTGCTGGGCGGCGGACCGGTCGGCTGCGAACTGGCCCAGGCCTACGCCGGGTTCGGCGTGGAGGTCACCATCATCGAATCCGCCGACCGCCTGATCTCGAGGGAGGAGCCGGAGCTGTCACAGCTCATCCGGGAGGCGCTCGAGCGTGACGGGGTAGCGGTGCGGACCGGTGCACGCCTGGAGAGATGCCGGCCGGGGGAACGGCGGGCGGTGCTGGCCCTGAGCGACGGGACCACCCTGGAAGCCGACCGGGTCCTCGTCGCCACCGGCCGCCGCCCCAACCTGGACGACATCGGGCTCGACTCCCTCGGCATCTCGCCCGGTGAGTCGGGCCTGACCGTCGACGCCAGGGGGCGGGTCGAAGGGGCGCCCGGCGTATGGGCGGCCGGCGACGTGACCGGGGTGGCGCCGTTCACCCACACCGCCAACTACCAGTCCCGCGTGGTGGCC
>JAKAXG010000349.1 GCA_021827225.1 Actinomycetes bacterium
CTGCATTCCCCTGCGCCGGCGGGACTTCCTCGGCTGGGGCTCACCTATGTGCTTACGGAATCGGTTGGTATTGAAGGACGGCATCCGACAGGCGTCGGTGCCATCCCGCCCGGCCTTGACCGGCGAGGTGCCGGAACGACCGCTTCCAGCCTCTTCCCGACCCCGCAGCGTGCACGGAACGAGCGCGGCCCACGTGCTGCTCCATGCAGTCCGATGCCTCCGGTTCAGGGGTCTCGACCACTGGGCGGGGCATCCGAGGGTGCAAGTCGGAATTCGGCGCCGGCCGAGAGAGACCTAAACAAATAGGAAAGCCACCTGTCCGACCACGAAGACTCAGCGGAAGTGCCGATAGCCGCACTGAGCGGATCAAACGGGCGAAGCAGAGGCGTCCTCACCCCCCGTTACGGACAGAGTCGAGCAGAGCCTCCAGAATCGGAACCGCCACCGGTACCGCCTCGTCGCGGTTGGCGACGAGATAGTGATAGTGGAGTCCCGGCGTCCCGTTGACCTCGATCACCACTCCGCCCGCGTCGACCAGAGATCGCGATGGATCCGGCGTCATCAGATCCACGCCGGCGAAGCGCAGGCCCATTACCTTCACTGCCCGGGCGGCATCGGATACGAGGTCCGCCCCCACCTGCTCGGGCGGCAACGACCGGACCTGCTCCGCCCCGCTCTGGTTCACGGCCGACTTCACCGTGACGACCCGGCCCTTCTCCGGTACCGATGACAGGGCGAGGCCGCACCGCTGCAGGGTGAACAGGCAGTCGAGATCAACTGTGAGTACGGCGAGCCCGGCCCTGCTGCCCGGATCCGCCCTCCGGCGGTTCTCCAGGTGTATGAGTTCCTCCACGGTGGAACGCCCGTCACCCACGACCTGAGGTGGCTGCCTCATCAGTACGTCGACGAGCTCTCCGTCAAGGAACAGGAAACGGTACTCGAACCCCTTGCCCTGCTCCTCGATCAGGATACGGGAGTCCCAACGCCAGGCTGCCATCCGGGCCCGTTCGAACTCGTCCCCGGTGCGGACACCGCAGGTGACCCCTTCGCCACCGGAGGTGCTGCGCGCCGGCTTCACCACCACCGGGGACCCGCGCCTTTCGTTCATGAACCTGATACCGGAGCGGGAATCGGTGGCGTCCATCTCGACGTAGCGGGCCATCGGGATGCCTGCAGCGCTGAGCAGGTGGTGGCAGGCGACCTTGTCAAGGGCGAGCTGCAGGGTTACCCCGAAGTCGAGCATGACCGTATGGAACCAGACCACGGTCTGCGTCTCTCCCTTCCGAATGAGCAGGAAGTCATCGACCAGCCGCTCACATTCGGCACCGGCCCGGGCGGCCGCGTCAGCCCATATCCGCCAGTAGAGGCTGCGGCGGGCTGCGGCGGCCCAGGCATCCAACTCCCGCCCGTCACGGCGACCGGACAACACCGAACGCACCCCCGCCCCGCGGAGGTGGTCCAATTTGGGAGCTAATACCCGGCCGACCTTGCCGGTCATACCCAGTCTGGTCAATATTGCCGTAGAAGTCTTGACCGAGGAACTGTGCCCGTCCACAATCGTCGAGCGGGAGCCACCGTTTTGATCAGGGCGAAAGGACCGGACTGTGGTGTGTTCAGATGTCATCACTTCTCCCGTCCTGGGTGCTGGTAAATCGAAGAGCCGCAAGGCGATGCCAGCGATAATCCTCGGCGGAGCCATGAACGCTTTGAGCGTCGCAAGGGGACTGTGGTCCCACGGAATTGTCGTGGATGTCTTCGGCGATGCCGTTGATTCTCCCGCCATGTGGTCGAGGTCGGTCCGGTTTTACCGCCGAATGGGCAACGGGAATACCGAGGATCAATGGATGGAGTGGCTGACCCATCAAGCCGAACCCTCCGTGCTGCTGCCCGCCAGTGACGACGCGCTCGAGTTCCTGGTGCACCACCGGTCGGATCTCGTCGAGTTGGGCCACCGGCCCATCGAGGCGAACGACGAGGCGCTCCTCGACATGCTCGACAAGTCAAGGACCTACCAGATCGCCAGGGACGCCGGCGTCCCGGCGCCGGACACGCTGACCATCTCCAGCATCGACGACCTCCGTGCGCTCCACGACTTCCGGTTCCCGTGCGCCATCAAGCCGGTCGAGTCGCACGTGTTCACCCGTCGCTTCCGTCCGTTCGCCAAGGGCGCAAGGGTGGGTTCGGCCGACGAGGCCGCTGCCCTGCTCGAGCCGATCGTGCGCCAGGGCATTGCCATGCTCCTCACAGAGGTGGTCGAAGGCACCGACGAGTGCTGCTCCTACTACACCTACATCGACGAGCGAGGAGATCCGCTCTTTCACTACACGAAGCGGAAGCTGAGGGTGTACCCGGTCGGGTTCGGCCTGGGTACCTACCACGTCAGCGAGTGGCAGCCTGATGTCGCAGAGCTCGGCTTGCGCTTCTGCCGGGCGGCCAAGCTGCGGGGGATAGCGAATGTGGAGTTCAAGCGGGATTCCCGCGACGGAGGGCTCCGGCTGATCGAGTGCAATGCCCGCTTCACCAACGCCCAGGAGGTTGTGCGGAGATCGGGCATAGACATGGGGCTGCTGGCCTACGCCCGCCTGACGGGCATGCCCCTCCCTCAGATCGACGGCTTCCGTGACCGTGTAGGCCTGTTGTTTCTCGTCGAGGACATCCAGGCCCTCATGGAGTACCGCCGGCGGGGTCAGCTCTCCGTGGCCGGCTGGCTGAAGTCTCTGGCCATGCGCCAGGCGACGCCGTTCTTCGACTGGCGGGACCCCGTGCCGAGCGCCATGAACGCTCTCTCGTTCGGAGGCCGGGTGGTCCGCCACGCGGCCCGCAAGGCCAGGGGAGCCTCCGCAGGGGCGCCGGCGGCCGCCCCTGACCCCTACGGGGAGCCCGGCCCACGAATCTCCACGTCCACTCCCGAGAAAGGGCAACGGTTCATATGACCACACTTGATTCTGGCGTTTCCGAGAGCGCGGTTCCGGCGAAGCCGCAGTCGGGGGAACTCAACCCTGGACCGGGCTTCCGCCTCCGGCAGGACATAGAGAGACCCGACGCTGAGGTCATCGAGGCTTTCGGTCAGTTCGAGACAGCCCTGATCTCCGACATGATGAACCGGCTCTACACGATGTGTTCCTCCATCCATTCGGTAACCGGATCCGACGCCCGGATCCTGGGACCGGCATGCACGGTCAAGGTGTTTCCCGGCGACAACCTGATGGTGCACAAGGCCCTCGATGTCGCCCGACCGGGTGACGTAATCGTCGTGGATGCCAGCTCTTCCGGGCTCAATGGGGTTCTCGGCGACCTGATCTCCACCAAGGCAAGACACCGCGGCATTGCCGGTTTCATCGTCGACGGCCTGGTGCGGGATGTCGAGCGGATCGTGGCCCTCGGCGACTTCCCGGTATTCGCCCGGGGTGTCACCCCCATAGGCCCGCTTCATCGCGGTCCCGGCGAGATCAACTTCCCTGTATCGGCGGGTGGCATAGTCGTGAAGCCGGGCGACATCGTGTACGGCGACCTCGACGGCGTGGTGGTCATCCCACGGGAGGAGGCGGTGGACCTCCTGCGCCGGGTGACCACCAAAGCGGAGGCCGAGGCCGACTACGTGGCGGCGGTGGCCAAGGGCAACTTCTCCAACGCCTGGGTGGACCGCATCCTGCAGGAGGCCTCCCTCGACTACTGATACCGCTGGAGCGGCCAGCCGACGTGGCGCCTCCGGGCGCCCGATCGGCTGGCCGCAGAGGCGCGCCCCCGCCCGGATGCCGGTGGAGGAATCAGCGAAGGTGACGGACCGGCCGGGCCTCAGCCGGCCAGAGCTTTGGCCCTGGCGGCCAGATCGTCGAGGCCGGCGCGCCTGCAGGTCTCGGCAACCCGCAACAGCTCACCCCGGTGAACCGGCAGCCCGGTCTCCCTCCGGAGCTCCGCCAGGGCCGCGGTGTCCTGCCCGGGATACTTCAGCGGCGGCGCCATCTCATCCTGAGGGAGGGCCAACATCCTCTCGACCATCCCGTCGAGGATCGTCACCGCAGATTGCCGGCCCAGGACCGCCGGGTCGATGGCCATGAAGATGTGCCCGGTGTTCTGTCGCCTGTCGAAGTCCTTGTACAAGGAGGCCATCTGATCGTCGGCGTCGGCCCCGGCCAGAAGGACACAGAGCATGCTGATGGCCATGGCCAAGCCGGAACCCTTCGGACCGCCGACAGGCAGCAGGCTGCCGGCCAGCGCCTGGGCCGGGTCGGTGGTCGGCCGTCCAGCCGGGTCGATGGCCACACCCGGGGGGAGCTCCTCGCCGAGATCCCTGGCCCTGGTGATCTTTCCCTGGGCAATCACGCTCGACGACATGTCGAGGACGAAATCGGGATGCCCGGCCAGAGGAATCCCGATGGCCAGCGGGTTGGTTCCGAAGAACGGCAGTGAGGCACCGTAGGGCGCCATGCGCCTGACGGCGTTGGACATGATGATGCTGACGTGGCCGGCCCTGGCCGCCCGGCGGGCGTAGTAGCCGGCGGCGCCGAAGTGGGTGCTGTTGCAGACCGCCACCACCCCGATACCGTGCTCGGAGCTCATCGACAGGCATCTGTCGAGTGCCCGCAGGGCGGCGGCCGGCCCGAGCGCGTTCCCGGCGTCCATGCGGCAGAACGCTCCGCGCTCCTCGAGGACCCGGACGTGCTGCGTTCCGCCGGCCAGGCCGGCCAGGACCCGTTCCATGTAGACGGGTACCCGCTGGAATCCGTGGGATTCCATACCCCTGATGTTGGCGTCTATCAGGACGTCAGCGACGGCAGTGGCGTCGTCGGCGGGTATGCCGATGGCGTGAAAGCAGTCGTGGGTCAGCTGCCACAGCTGCTCGACTCCCACAGGGATCTCGGGGTCTATCAGATGGCCGCCGCTGGTAACTGTCATGGCGATGGTACTCGGGATTGCGCCCGCCCCGCCCGGCGCGGGCGGGGCGGAATCAGGGCCTATTTGACGGCCGGCATGTCGGAGCCGGCGACTATCGGTCGTGCCAGGCGGATGCCTCCGAGGGAGCCGCGGAAGCGGGCATCGCCGAATGCGAAGACCCCTCCGTCAGAGGCGATCAGGTAGTAGCCGTTCCCGTCGGGCGTGCACATGCCCGTCACGATCGGCTTAGCCAGCTTCACGCCACCCATGGACCCGTGGAACCGGGCGTCCCCGAAGGCGAACACCCCACCGTCCCGGGCGAACAGCCAGTAGCCCCTACCGGAGGGGGTGACGGCCATGGCCACAATCGGCTGGGCCAGGTGGACGGCCCCCAGCGATCCGAAGAAGCCGGCATCACCGAAGGTGAAGACGCCCCCGTCGGCGGCCACCAGGTAGTAGCCGTTCCCGCCGGGTGTCGCTCCCGCCCCGATGATGGGCTGAGCCAGCTTCACACCGCCCATGGACCCGTAGAACCGGGCGTCGCCGAAGGCGAACACCCCA